>JAAEOZ010000574.1 GCA_024222685.1 Gammaproteobacteria bacterium
ATTTCCCTGATGCACCAGTTCCCTGAATAGTGGGTTCATTTCAGGTGCTCCACCGGTCAGGTCGAGTGTGTGGATGCTCGGAATTTCAAGCATACGTAGCAGGTAATCAATATTCTCAGCGGTCATTAATTCCTTACGTGTAGGACCTGCTGCAACATGACAGTGTAAGCATGACTGATTGCACAGATAGCCGAGATTAACCTGTAAAATCTCAGTTGTGCTTCGTGTGACTGTGGGAAAATTGGTTTGCTCTAGCAAAGGCCAGGTGTCTCTCATAAGGGTACCAGCGTTCTAATTATCAGTGGTAGACCCGAAATATATCACAGAGTTCCACCAGCAGTGGCCTGTCTATTGGTGGGATTATTCAGTTAAAAAGATTGAATAGAGTGCCGCTTCTCTCCTTGATAAATGTAGCCGTTTCCTGATGATCTGCGTTTAGAGCAATTTGATACGCGTTTAAATCGTTATAGTTACGGCCCTGTAAATCGGCTCCAGCTTTGATGAGTTCTTCGATAATTATATTATTCCCATTAGCTGCTGCTAGCATAATAGCGGTATCACCAACTACATTACGGTGATCAAGAGCGGCGCCAGATCGAATGTAATAACTGGACAAGTTGCTGCGTCCGGAGCTGATCGCAAGCATTAATAGAGAGTTCTTTTCTCCGGTAAGTACCTGTGTATTCGCACCTTTCTCTATGAGCATTTTAACGATTGTTTTGTGGTTACCAATGGTGGCTCTGGCCAATGCTGTAAAACCCAGATTGTCGGGGTTGTTTATCATCCCAGCTATTGTTTTATGCTGGAGGAGTATTCTAGTCAGGCTAACCATATTAGCTTCTGTAGCCAGCCATAATATTGTGCGTTGTTTTTTATCAGGTTGCGCAACTAGTGGATTATCCTTAACGAGTTCGATGGCAATCTTTTCCATTTTGTTTTCAATTGCGAGGAGTAGCGCAGCATGGCGATTTTTGCTATCCAGAGACTGGGTAGCGAGCAATGATGCGGATTTCAGGTGCTGGTTACTGATAGCGACAGACAATGCGCTGGTATTATTACGGCTCATGAGACTGGATTTGGCCGATTTGCTGAGTAGCAATTTAACTGTTTGATATCTCCCGGCAGCAGCTGCCAGAAAAAGCGGCGTTTCTTTTCGATGATTCAGAGTATTCACTTTTGCGCCGTGTTTCAGTAGCAACTTTACTATGTCTGTTTTTCCATTTGATGCGGCTTTGTGTAGAGCTGTGTTACCAGTCTGGTCAGAGGCATTGAGGTTTGATTTTTTAGCGAGCAATTGCTCAACTACCGGTTTTTCTCCGAGGTGACTGGCGATACTTAGTAATGGCCAGCCTGCATATAGCGAGTTTGAAGATCGAACACTTTTTTCGAAGGCAGCAATATCTATCTTTGCCGGCTTATCGGCCTGTGTTTTTATTCCAAAACTGTTAAAGACTTCCAGGCTGCCATGGTTCTGTGCCAGATCCAGGGCGGATTGCTTCTTTCGATTCAAGGTGTCGGGGTTAGCTTTGCGAGTGAGTAGTAAGCGAATTAACTGGCGGTTTTCGTTAATAACAGCGATCATTAATGCAGTATTACCAAGGCTATCCTGTGCATTGATATTGGCGCCTTTGATAATTAGTTTTCTGGTGATTTCAATATATCCCTGACGTACTGCAGCGTGTATAGGACGAGTTTTGGCGGAGTCGGGCAGGTTAAACTGTTTAGATGTCGTCATTAACAGTGAAGCCATGTCTTTGTGTCCGGTCAGAAGCGCCAGTAGCAATAGAGAACTCCCATTGCTATCGAAGATGTTCAGGTTTTCACCTTTGCTAATCAGATTCTTTATTACGTCAATCTGGTTGTGCCGAACCGCGTGTAAAATAAATTCCCGATCGACTTTAACAGGTGTCTGGCTATCTTTAAGTTGACTCAGTTTGCGCTTTGCCAGTGAGTTTCCCTGGTCAGCTGCAGCCTGGTACCAGAATCGAATTAAGTCGTCGACGGGTTGACTTTTTTCCAGCATTGATGCCAGCGCGTACTGGGCATCGGCATGGCCGTTCTCTGCAGCTTTTTCATAAAACTCGATCGCTTTGGACTGGTCGCGTTTAACGCCTTTGCCTGCCCGATACAGGCCTGCCATGCGAAACTGTGCAATGGCATTGTTCCTTTTTAGTAGTGGTGCCAGCAGTTTAACGGCCTTTTGATAGTCTCTTTGGCGAATAGATTTATCTACTGCATCTAACGGGTCTGTCAACTTCGCTGAGGTAACGCTTGAGCCGGAAAATAAAGCAATTATAAGTAATGCTTGAAAGAGTTTTAGGATCATCAGGCGGTACCGTATTTAGTTTCAACATGGATGCCAATTTCCTTAAGAAACCCACTGGGTAGAATACCACCAGCATTAATAATGACTGCATCATTTTCGATAGTCGTCGATTCTCCGTCACAATCAAGCGTGACCTGATCAGCGGTAATATTGTTGAGGTTAGACGGTAGGAATAGCTTGATTTTGTTGCTCGCGGCGTAATTTTCGATTCGCTCCCTGTTTTTCGCTTTGGCACGTGAGAAACTGTCGCTACGGTAGGATAAAGACACTTCGCTACCTTCTTCATCTGCGATCGCCAGGGCCGCTTCCAACGCGCTATCACCACCACCCACAATTAGCACTTTCTTACCTTTGTATTGTTCAGGATCTATCAGCCTATAGACGACTTTAGCTAATTCCTCACCCGATACGCCGAGTTTTCTCGGTGTTCCACGGCGACCGATCGCTAATAGCACTTTGTCGGCACTATATTGTTTTTTACGAGTAGTTATATTAAAGCCCTCAGCAGTGGCTTCAATTTTATCAACAGCTTCCTGATAATTGATTTGAATGTCCGTTTTTTTCTCAATGCTATGCCAGAATTCTAGCAGATCTTCCTTACTTGTTTCCCGGAAATGCATTTTCCCGACCATGGGTAAATCTACTGGTTGCGTCATCACGATTTTACCCCGTGGGTACTGAAACACGGTTCCACCCAGTGAATCCTGATCCAGAGCCAGATATTTTAGTCCCTGTTCTTTGGCAGACAATGTTGCAGCTATGCCAGCCGGACCGGCTCCTATAATTGCTACCTGATATTGATTGCCGCTTTTCCGGGGTAAAGATTTTACCAGGGCTGCCATTGCTCCTTTGCCCTGCTCAATTGCGTTTCGAATCAAACCCATTCCACCCAACTCTCCAGCTATGTAAATGCCACCTATATTGGTTTCAAAACTATCGTCTACCTGCGGTATATCCACGCCTCTTTTTTCAGTACCGAAAACCAGCGTAATGGCATTGGCTGGACATACCTTTTTGCAAGCGCCGTGACCAATACAATTAGCTGGCTCAAGCAATTCAGCTTTACCGTGAAAGATACCGAGTACGTTGTGCCCCAGCTGTTGGGGGCATGCGTAAACGCAGGATTTGCATCCAATGCAGAGATTTCGATCAATTACCGGATGTAGAGAAGCAGGTTCTGATAATCCGGTTTTTATTGCTTCTCGTCGTGTGCTTTCGCTTATTTTCTGCTGACGACGATGACGTAGCAGGAAAAGTCCGAGGAATACAAGTATTGGTGAAAAGTAAACGATGTTTTGCATCAAAATAACTGGATACCTAATAAGTTCTGCTATTATATGTTAGATTATACGATTTTGTGCATTTGGTAAATAATTCCCAAAAAAATAGTCAAGATTTTGCTATTTTTTATTAAAACTTTCTAATATTAGCGGCACACAATATGATTATTAAGGTAGCTCAGAATATTCTGACTGCAAGTTGGTATGGCGCATTGGGTCTGGCGTTGCTATTTGGCTGGGCTGTCCGTGAGCAACGTTATCTAGTCGCAGAAACCGGTATCGGATACTGGTTCGGCATTGTCGGTGGCTCGATGATGCTAATGCTGCTGATCTATCCATTACGCAAGCGCAGACCCGGGTGGCATTTCCTTGGTTCAATTAAGTTCTGGTTTCGATTGCATATGATGTTTGGAGTTATTGGTCCGACTCTGGTGATATTTCATTCAGGTTTCAAGCTAGGTTCGTTAAACGGTCGGGTCGCTTTTTTCAGCATGATCATCGTTGCGCTAAGTGGTTTGGTTGGACGCTACTTATACCGTAGCATTCATCATGGCCTGTACGGCAAAAAAATTCGTTTTGAGGAATTGTACAAAGCTGATGAAGACTGGGTGGAGAAACTGCCTGATGCGGATGCTTCTGCTGCCGAACTGGCTGCTGGGGTGAGCGAGATCGAATCGCAAATCACCGACCGTCATACGGGTATAAATCGGTCGTACAGGTATTACAGGTCTATGCGTAGCAATCTGAAGCAGTTGCAGAAAAAGGTTAAAAATCAGGTATTAACCCCCGAAACTCGTCAAATGATGTTGAAGCGGATTATGGGCCTTCAGTCCATTTGTCGTTTTGGAATCCATGAAATCCTGTTTTCCTACTGGCATATCCTGCACCTCCCGTTATTTATTATGTTGATTATTTCAGCTTCGATCCATGTTGTGGTAGTTCATTTTTACTGATGTTGCGGATTTTAATTTTGTTTCTCGGTTTAGTATTTCCGGCAATATCGGTTTACGCGGCAGATGTCGAGACTTTATTTATGCCAGGCGATGTCATCAAGGGGCACGAGGAACTGGAAAAAGAATGCAAACAATGCCATGTGCGCCTGCAGGATACAACGCAAAATCAATTGTGTCTTGGCTGTCACGATCATGAGGATGTAAAAGCCGATATTGAAGATAAAAAAGGCTTTCATGGTATTGACGGAAAAGCATCAACTGCGGAATGTAAAACCTGCCACGCTGAACACAAAGGTCGGTCTGCGTCGCTCATTCGCATCGACAAGGATATTTTCAACCACCGAATTACCGATTTTCGATTGCGGGGTAAACATTTACAGACCGAGTGTAAGTCCTGTCACAAACCAGAGAAAAAATATCGGGAGGCCCCACTAGGTTGCATAAACTGCCACAAGGATGATGATATTCATAAGAATCGACTCGGTGATAAATGTAACGATTGTCATTCCGAAGTTTCATGGGCAGAGGAAAAATTTGACCATGAGGAAACTGATTTCCCGCTACGCAATTCTCACAAAAAGCAGGCTTGTAATAGTTGTCACGTAGCGGATCGGTTCAAGGATACTCCCAATAAGTGTATATCCTGTCACGCTATTAAGGATGTACATCGAAATCGATTCGGAGAGCGCTGCGAGAGTTGTCACAAAGATAATGAATGGTCGGAAGTAAGCTTTGATCACAAACGCGATACAAGCTTCAAGCTTGTTGGAAAACACAGTTCTCAGCAATGTCTGTCCTGTCATGGCAAACGCAAACCTGTGGCAATTAAAAAGAAAAAGGAGGCTCGTAGCTGTTATAGCTGTCATAAGCCTGATGATGTGCACCAGGGTTCAAATGGTGAAAAATGCCAGCAATGTCATAATGAGGAAAGTTGGCTGGATTCTAAATTCGATCACGACAAGGAAACTGAATTTCCACTCATTGGTGCCCACGAGGAAGTTCGTTGTCAGGTTTGCCACTTTGATGATTCGGCTGATAAAAAAATTGACACTGACTGCTATAGCTGCCACCGAAGAGACGATGTACATGACAAACAATTAGATAAATATTGTGACGACTGCCATGGTTCGAATTCGTGGTTGTCAAAAATACGCTTTGATCACGACCTCAGTGATTTCCCCCTGATTGGACAACATGCCGCGATTGGCTGCGAGAGCTGCCACCTTACC
>JAAEOZ010000575.1 GCA_024222685.1 Gammaproteobacteria bacterium
CTGCTGTATCAATTGCAGACTGTCTTCTGCAAAACCACTTCCTGCTTCCCGATAAAAATTAAAAACATTGTCTATGCCAGCCTGTAATAGCTGCTCGCGTTGATCCTCGTAGCGAGCAATCGCGGCAATGATTCCCTGATAACCGGCGCTACGCAACTGTTCGGTGATATTGCGACTATCATCGATTGAAGGTAATGCCAGTAGCACGAGCCTGATCACCGATGTGTCAAAGCTTTCCCAGAAGTCAGCATCCTCACCATCTCCTTCAATCACATTCATTCCAATACTCTGCATTTCGATCACTCGGACTCTATCTGAATCGATACCGGCCACACGGTAGTCAACCATATTCTGCAACGATTTAAATGCACCCTTGCCGACTCGGCCGAGGCCAATGACCAGCATTTCGGCACCTTTGGGTTGATTTATCTGATCCGTTGTTAGCCGAACTGGAAGCGGAGCATAGCAGGCTTGAATTGCCGATAAATTCGGTGAGCCATCGGATAAAGCATACTGGTAAGCAGGAACGAAAATGAAACCGCCAGTGCCAGAATCACCAGCCAGTCCTGAGATAGCCAACCGATATCTATACTCAGATCGACCACAATCAGGCCGAATTCGCTGAAATTAGCCAGCGCGAGGCCAGTCAGATAAGCGGTACGGCTGCGTAGACGCAGTCGGGTGAGAATGAAAAAGAACATTAAAAACTTTATCAGAATTAGCAGTGATAAGATCAATGCAATTGCGGCCATCGACCAGGTGGGTAGTGCGGTGAACCCGATGGAAAGAAAAAAGCCAATTAGAAACAGATCCTTAAATCCGAGTAAAGATTTGGCCAATTCAGTCGCTTTTTCATGCTGGCTTAACAGGATACCGAATATTAGCGCACCCAGGTCACCCTTGATATCGACTAGCTGGAACAACTCGTATCCGCCCAGGGCCAGGAAAACCACGGCGACTATATCCTGGGTAACGAGTACCCCGATTGCGAGTTGCCCGTGACGGGTTTTCAATTCACCGTTTTCCTCCAGCAGCTTGACGACACAAACTGTGCTGCTAAAGCTCATTGCAAAGCCGAGCAATGCCGCAGTTGTCAGATTCATATCGACGAAGTAGGGCAGGGATAGTATAGACAGGAACAGTGCCAGGCCGATAAAAATGAGTATCCAGAAACTCATATGTGTCAGCGTGCCAGCCCAGACTTCACGTTTTAGTAAATCACCGATATGGAATTTCAGGCCGATAGTAAACAACATCAAAGTTATACCTAAACTTGATAGCTGTTCCAGTACTTCACCCGGTTCAACGCCGAATAAATGCAACGCAAAACCGGCAGTTAGAAACCCGATAAGCGGGGGCAGACCAATAGTTTGAACTATTAAGCCGCAGATGAAAGCAAAAAATATCCAGATGAAATCCATGGGGAATGTCGGTACTAAATCGTTTCTAACCTGGCTTATTGTTGCAGTTTTTTTATAATCAATCACTCTCCAGCAATTGTTGCAATGGCTTGCTGGTCTGACTTATCTCGTTATATTTACCATTGTCGGTGAGCTTGCCGCGTTCCATGACCATAACCTGCTCAAACTGTTCAGCAAGTTGCGGGCGGCCCAACACCCAGAATACGCCACGGCTTTCCATAAAAGCTAGAATTCGCTCAATTATACGGCGCTCTGACATCGCATCCAGCCCAGTAGTGGCATCGTTGATGACGAGCAATTCCGGTTGCTTAATCAGGCAACGCGCCAGCCCCAGTTTTTGTCGTTGAGAAGGCGAAAGACGTTTACCGGCCACGCCGACCTGATACTCAAGACCGGCGTTGATGATATCCGGTCGAAGCTTAAGGTCTTCGATGATATCCGCAATCAGCCTGTAAATTTTTTCCTGGGCGTTGGCCTGGCCATAGGCGAGTTTGCCGAACAGAATATTATCCTGAATCGAGATGCGCTGGTTATAAACACTTTCATCGAAAAATTCGATACCGAGATCGTGTTTAGCTGATTCTTCGCGTATGCGCTTACGTGCTTCGAGAATCTTATGCTGTATAGCTTCATCGATAAGGCCGAGACGGTGTCGAGCAACTGTGAGTTTGAAGGACTGAGACAACAACCGTGTTTTATCGTCTCCGCTGATCTGCATTAAACTGACATCTCGGATGCGAACCAGTAGTTGCTGAAATTCTGGCAGGTCGTCGGCTTTGATAAAACTGAACTGTTTGAATAGCTCGCTGTCGGGTTCAACGTCGGAGAATAGATCGAGCATGATCTCGGCAACCTGTTTACCGGCTGTTAACAGGTCGGTTGTAAGTTCGACTTCATCGAGTATATTGCGCACATAATCGGTCTCACCCAACTGGTCGACATCAAGATTATCACGATAAATGGTGCCGAATAGCAGGTTTTCACTGACCGACAAATTGCTGTTGTATTTATCATGGTCGAACTGTTCGACTAGCCTCGCGTATTTGGGGCGTGTCAGTCGATCATGCAATTGTTCCCTGGCCTGCATGATGCGCTGGGTCAGGTCTGAGTTATGTCGTTCTTCAACCTGTGAGAGTAGACCGTACTGATAGATTTCGTCATCAAGTTCGACCAGACCGAGAGTTTCGTGTAGTCGCTGATTGATACCACTTTCATCGCTTAGTCCAAGGGCCAGGTAATCTATCCAGCTATCTTCGATACTGTGTTCACTGTTACCTGCATCAAGTGCAAGACTACGCTGTTTGATTCGATCTTCAGATTCCTTTTGTTGTGGGTTTGCTATCGGACGATTTTTCAGTGGATAGAGTAAATTGTCACGAACAGTACCATTAAACAGGTAGGAATTCTGTCCGGCATAGCCGATACGTCGGCCTGTTATAACTTCAGGCAAATTGGCCATATTTGTGCTTCCAATTGACAGAGTACCATTGCTGGGATTAATCAATCTCGACAGCATACAGGCGAGTTCATCTTTACCGCTATTACTTAAACCAACTGCTGCGGTATGCTGCCTGAGTCCTAGTCTAAAACTGGCACCTTCAACGCTGAAATATAGACCGTCTTCGCTGTAACTGATGTTACTGGCATTCAGCTCGCCATCGGGTAATCCGGTTAAGTCGGAATCGCTGTCAATGAGTGCAGGCTTGATCAGATTCGGAGGATTAAACTGCTCGATAATCTGAGTATATTTTACCTTGATGTCTTCCTTGCGCTGATAGTAACGTAGTAATTCTTTCCAGGGACCTGCGAGATCCTTGTAGGCAACCAGTACTGCAACCATAGATCCAATCGAAAGGTCACCACGCAAAACGAAATATCCGCCGACCGAATAGAAGAAGAAGGGTGTCAGTTGAGCGATGAAGTTATTGAGGAATTTTACAAAAAATTTGCGCCGGTAAATGGCAAATCGGATTTGATAAATAATACCAAGCCGATGGCTAATCTGTGCTCGTTCAAATTGGCTGGTGTCGTTGGTGTGGACTTCATTAATCCCGGATACTGTCTCGCCGATACGTCCAGAAAGGCTGCGTACGGTTGCTACCCGTTCCTTGGCTAGCTGATTGACCTTTTTCTGTAATTTCGGGATGACATATAACTGGAAAGGATAAAGCGAAATGGCTGCCAGTCCGAGTAAAACATCCTGCTCGAAAATGAAAAAGAGGTAAGTGAACAAAATACCGCCCTGGAATACTGGCAGGGTAAAGGATTCCCCGATGAACTCGGCGAGAGGTTCGGTCTCGGCGGTTATCATCGGAATCAACTCACTTTGTGAGACTCGCTTAAAATGGGGGATCGGGAAAAGAAGAATGCGCTTGTATAACTCGTAGCGAAAACGTCGTAACAGGCGTTCACCCATTGCCCCGCGGTATACGTTGAGAATGTACTTTAATCCACCGTTGACCAGTACTGCGGCGAGAAAAGCGAAGCTGAGGAAGAATAGATATGTTGTCGGTTCTGTTTGCCATCCCATCACTGCCTTGGGAATCTCTTTTCCTTCCAGCATATTGATGATTTTTTTCGGTAGTTCGAGTGTGATGTAAATTAACGGGAGCGTAGTCAGGGATAATATGATGAGGCCAATCTGATCGCTGCGGCTATGGTTTAAAATGTACCGGTAAAGAGAAGGTTCCATAAAATCAACAGCTATAAACGGTTTATTCACCGGAGTCTATTAAACCGGTAGATTGCTACTATCGAATTTTTCTGAATGCAGTGCTAGTGATAGCACCATATCAGGACACAGTGTACTATCGCGCATTGGACGTCATTAATCAAATTCAGTTTCCTTCAGCTATGCCCGAACGAATTGCCATTATTCTGAAAGGTTATCCTCGACTTTCAGAGACTTTTATTGCACAGGAAATCCGGGCGCTGGAACAACGTGGATTCGAAATTATTTTGTATTCGCTGCGCCATCCCACTGATTCAACCAGTCATCCCGTGCATGCCGAGATAAAAGCACCGGTGGTATATTTACCGGAATATATTAAGGACGATGTCTTCAGGGTCATGCGGTCGTGGTGGCGGGTGCGGAAACTTGCTGGTTATAAACAGGCATTTCGTTGTTTTGTGAAAGACTTAAAACGTGATTTTACAGTCAACCGTATCAGGCGATTCGCTCAGGCGCTGGTACTGGCATATGAAATGCCAGACTCGGTCAGGTTGTACTACGCCCATTTCATGCATACTCCGGCCTCGGTGACATATTATGCTAGCATGATCAATCGCATACCCTGGAGTATTTCCGCACACGCCAAGGATATCTGGACGATCGAGGAATGGGAAAAGCGTGAGAAGTTAGACAGTTGCGAATGGTTGGTAACCTGCACCTCTAGCAATGCTAAACACCTGAACTCTCTGGTTGATGATGCGAACAAAGTCAGTCTGCTGTATCACGGCCTTGATTTCAAACGCTTTGATGAAAATCGCACAGCTCATAGTGCGCGTGATGGCAGTTCCGATAGTGACCCTGTGCAGATTATTTCAGTTGGTCGTGCCGTTGATAAGAAAGGCTATGATTTTCTACTCGATGCATTGGCCGCCCTGCCGAATGATTTGTACTGGACATTTAGTCATATTGGTGGCGGTGAGCTACTCGATAAACTTCAAAAACAGGCGAGGAAACTCGGGCTCGAAAATCGTATCAACTGGCTTGGCGCTTTGCCACAGACAGACGTTCTGGCGCTATATCGGCAGGCTGACCTGTTCGTTTTACCGAGCCGTATTTCGGACAATGGTGATCGCGACGGCTTACCGAATGTGCTAATGGAAGCTCAGAGTCAACGCCTGGCCTGCCTGTCGACAGATATATCGGGCATTCCTGAACTCATTGTTCATCGGCACAGTGGCTGGCTGGTGCCTCAGCAGAATGCTGAGGCTCTGTGTGAAGCATTACGGAATCTGATCATCAATCCGCAATTGCGCAACCAGCTGGCGCAGGCTGGTTTTGAGCGCCTGCATGAGCAGTTTTCTCTAGACGCGGGCATAGATCAACTGGTGGAAAAGCTTCTCGGTTCATGAAGCATCTCGTTATGCAATTACGTCCAGATAGTGGCAGCGTCAGTCCAGGTGGCTGCTGGATGTTGAGCTATTAAGCTGAACAATCGGTCACAGAAATCCCACACAAGTTCAGTTTGGTCGAGATGATGGGTCAATATACCAGTCGGCTCGTCCTCATCAAGATAACCCGTGCGCCTGCCAAGTAAATGTATATACAATTGTCTGATAGCGGCATGTTGGTGAATAAATCCCCTGTCATGACGCCAGTTTACCGGGTCTAGATGTGTATTTACCTGGAGCAGGCCGGGTGTGGGATATGCTTTTTTTCTCGCCCACATCGAAGAGACACCGGCGAATCCAGTATTTTTTATTACATCAAAACAACGCTCTTCTATACGGTTCCAGGGTGGAACCAGAACAGGTATGAAGTGGCCGACGAAGGCTTTTTTCATGATATCGAAACCTGCGCGTAAATCGCCAGCCAGGTTGTCATTGTCCAGTTCTCCTCCGAGTTCGATTTTTTTGACGCCTTTCGCAGCATGGCTTCTGTGGGCATAACCATGTTGTAAAACCTGGAAATGATGCCGCCCGTCGAGGTAGTCAGCTAGCGAGTCTTGCAGGCGGGCAGGAATGACAGCAATGCTGACAGGTACCTGATGCTTACGGCTAAACTGGTCGAGCTGTTCCAGTTGAGACGTGTGTTCAATCGCGTCGTCATCACGCCACCAGAAGTTTGCTGTCTTACCGGCATTTTGCCACAGATCGAGTTCGTTAATCAGCCTGTGCCAGGCAGTGGCTTCAGCCATGCAGCCAGTCCTTTATTAACTCCGCGCTGTTGTAGGCGCCATTCATATCAATACCGAAGTTTTTAATTTCGAGCTTGTCAGCTTTGTCGACAGCCTGAGCGAGTACTTCCGGGGTCAGATTACTTTCCTCGACACAAATTGCGCGACTTCTTTTTTGCAACTGCTGTGCGCGTAGGCTTTGCTCGAGTTCTCCGGCTTCGGCAAACGGAACCAGTACTGAAGGCGTTTTCTGTTGCAGAATATCCATCACGGTGTTGTAGCCCGCCTGTGATACCGAAACGGCACATCGGTTTAGCAAAACCGGGAAGTCGCTGCGGTTTCTCTCGATAGTCATGCCTTCGACTGCAGATTGCCGCAGTTGTTTGAATTCTGCCTGGTCGATGTTATTTCCGACGAGCAATCGCCAGTGATGTTCATTCAAACTGGACAACGGCTTCGCGGCGACCGCGGTTTTCAGTAAGCTGAGGCTGGCGGCTCCGCCTCCACCCGATACGATGACTTCATCGTAGCCGTGTTGAGTGCCTGGCGGGATATCGGCAGAATTGACGACATATCCGGTGTAATTTAGTTTGTCCGAGAACATGTTAGCCAGGGGGAATGTTAAATCCAGAGTAGCAATATGTGGATCACCGTGAATCAATATTTTGTCGTAGTATGCCTCTACCCATTCAAGCACTTCCTGATTACGGCCGGATTTGCTCTTCGGTTGCAGGATATCGCGGATAGATGAAACTATAACGGGTGGCTTATCGCTTTGTCTGGCTGACTGCAACAGCGGCAGCAGTTCAAACCGCATCATGCGTCGGCCAAATGGAAAGGTTTCGGTAATGAGCAGGCGAGGGTTTATCTTGTTAAATAGTTCGAGCAATTGTTTTCGTCGGTTATCTTTCCAGACTTCATTAATCGGTTGGTTGTGTTCATTAACCAGTTGATTGAAGTTACCATCGATACTGCGAACCGGTGGCAGTTGGTGAACAGTGATACCAGCCTGTTGAAGCCCCTCGATAGGCATTCCACCACTAACCAGGCTAACCCTGATTTGCTGTTCGGCCAATGCACAGGCCAGAAACCAGCTGCGTCGCAAATGTCCAATGCCCAGTAAATGCTGGACGTATATCATGACATGGCCGGGCTGTGTTGATGGCATTTAGGTATCAACCTGAGCATGCCCAGGACTTTCCGACATGCCTTTACGGTCTCTATTTAAACATCATCCCAGCCTACACTGATTTGTGCGTTAGCGCACTGGGTAAGGCAGAACCTGTCGGAATGCCTGTTTTTAAGCAGGGGCCTGATGCAGTCAGGTGTTTTATTGGGGGAACCTCACTAAATTTTCCATATCCTCTGAACAGGAAATTGAACTATACCTCGCCACTGGCGATTCTAAGTTCTTCGCCCGATGTCATGGTACAAATGAGTGGCGAAGGTTTTGTGACTGGCTGGTCTGTGGCTGAGGTTATGGGTAAGTCCCTGCATCAACTCATAGTTCCACACCAAATTATATATGGATTACTGATTCGAAATAATAACCGATTACGAGACATTACTATGCTATATAAGGATATATAACTTTACAATGATGTTATTAGTATGGCATTTCAATCTCCGGAATCTGAGTTCAACTCTAATCTGTACAGCGCTTATATTGAGCCATATTTCTGGTTTTTACAGTCGAGTCTTCTGGTTTACCCTGAATCATTCCAGTCAGGAATATTTCTAGGTCATATTAACTATCAAATTTTACAAAACCCTCTGAGCCTGAGTGATCACGTTAGAAAAATTCGATTAATTGAGGAAGAAGAGCTTAGCTCGGATCAACTGATAGCCGCACTAGCCGATTTGTTTTTTATTCTCAAGCAAGGGGGATATGCATTACGGCAGAGGTTGTTATTTTCCTCTCGAAAATTCATCGATGGGGAGATTTATAAAAAGTTTATTGTAAAGCTGAAAACTGGTGATCTTTCTACATCTGAAAACTGGTTACAGAAATTCCCAACCTTATTAGCTGAAAAACCAGCCATCAATGTAGTGTCTCAGCTAGCACAGAGCTCTTCTGCAGATTCACCAGGTGGTGTTATGTTGGCAAATGAATATCTCGAAAACAGTCAGATCGATCTCGCAATTGATACTCTCGAAAAAACACTGCTTGAAAATCCCGTCGATAATGCAGCAACATTATTATTGATAGAACTCTATCAAAGTACCGGGAATCTTGAACGGCACTCGAAGATGTATAAAAAACTCAAACAGATAGGCGGGGAAGTTTTACCAGAGTGCTGGAAGCTGACCGAATCTCAAATTCCAGAATTCATCAAAGGCGGTTCCGACCAGTAGTGAAGAAGCAACCTGTAAAAGTTTTTATGTGTGGGTTTGATGATCGCAGTCACAAGTCATTTGAAATATTTTTCACTAATATGTGTCATGGGGAGTACATTATTTCGGACAATAGAGAATCACCGATTGCCATAGTTGATGTCGATGTTGCTAGAGGTATGAAAGCACTGGACGATTTGCGTAGTCGCTCTGCGGATCAGATTATCCTGGCCATTTCAATCCTGGAGCACGACAGCGAAGACCAGCGAATACTGCATAACAGGAAACCACTTAACCATAAGATGCTTAAACGGCAGTTGGCTAAAATAAAGAAAGCGATTGCAACAAATGCTTTTGCCGATTTAAAGCCCACTTCGAAGCCTGTCGAGCAAAAAACAATTGCGACGAAAAAAGAGCATTATGCTGTCGATAGTGTACCGCCAAAAGTAGTCAAAAATGCTAAAAGTCATTCTACTGCAGCAGCTACATTGATGACATTGCCCGATGATTTGAATTTTGTAGGAAACAAAAAAGACGTAAATCTGGCTAACTCCCAGGTAATTGCGGAAATTAGCTACTCACCCAGACTACGATATCAGGGTGCGGTAGCTAAAGCGGTTAATCATGCGACGAAGACAGGTAAAATCACCGAGATGATTTGCCTCAATATCGGGATCGTTATTAATCCCGGGGAAAGCACCATTGCTACCACAGCGGGTGACAATCTACTACGTCCAATCTGTTTGTTACCGGTAGATGTAATAGATTCGTTAGTGGAGTGCGAAGTTGAATATGGTGGTAGTGGTACTCTCAGGCAGACCGATAAGCCCAGGCAGAATTTAAAGCACTGCTCGATCGAAGCGTTTATCTGGAAGGTGGCGCTCTGGTCATCCAGAGGCTGCATCGCAGAGGGACTGGATATTCATACACCTGTATATCTTAGCAAATGGCCAAATTTTACCAGGTTGGAA
This sequence comes from Gammaproteobacteria bacterium, assembly GCA_024222685.1. Lineage (GTDB taxonomy): Bacteria > Pseudomonadota > Gammaproteobacteria. The sequence continues at coordinate 9,571 of JAAEOZ010000575.1, forward strand.
AATTTTCCCCATGCCATGCGTATAGCCGCCCTGCTTTTTCAAAAAGCGATAATGCCGGCTGAAATCGGCAGGCTGCTTGATATTCCTCAGCGCTACGTATTCAGTTTCATTAGTGCCTCGCAGGCACTGGGATATATTCGGATCAGCAAAAGGCGTATTGACAATACCATGGAAGCTGAAATAGTACAGAAAAAGGCCGTGCCTCGTTCTATGCTGAGGAAGCTGTTAGGCCGACTGGTGGGAACCCCAGATAATCAGACGAGGGCATCATAATATGAGTGATTTGAAGATAATTTTTGCTGGCCCGGTCGGTGCTGGTAAAACCACTGCAATCGCCTCCATTAGTGATGTGCCGCCAGTGCGAACTGATGAAGCCGCCAGCGACATGACTCGTAAGAAAAAATCCCAGACTACGGTCGCGTTTGACTATGGCGTGATGAATCTCGACGGTAGTGCAAAAATTCATTTGTACGGTACACCTGGCCAGGAACGTTTTGACTTTATGTGGGACATTCTCAGTAAGAATGCACTGGGGCTGGTATTATTACTCGATAATACACGTAAAGATCCATTGCGAGATATGGCCTTTTTTCTCGACGCTTTTGGGCCCTTTATCGATGAAACGGCAGTGGCCATAGGCATTACCCAGAGAGATCTATCGCCAACCCTGAAAATAAATGTATACAACAGGAAATTGCAGGAGCTGAAGCGTAAAGCTGCTGTGTTTGAGGTCGATGCCAGAGATAAGCGCGATGTCTCGTTATTGGTTCAGGCCCTGCTTTATACGATTGATAACGGTCTCGAATACGCATCATGAGCTATACACTCGATCAGGAAAGCTATCTCATGCCGTCTCCAGCTGGCGCATACTATTGCGTTATGGCTTCGGTCGACAATGCAGCAAGAAGATTGTTGAGGCGGTTTCTGAGCCAGGAGTCGGTAGCGCTGGTAACCAATGAATTAATGCAAGCCTGGTCGGCACCTGAACCGGAGCTCGGTTTACAGACATTGCATCACTTGCAGGGGCTGGGCTGGTTACAAACCATGCCCACCGCAGTCGAGGTTGATAAGGGTCCACTGGAAGATTTACTGCCCCGTTTACTCGAACAGCTGTCCTGCGAAGCGAATGCATTGTTAACAGACTCGCAGGGTTTTTGCCTGACGTCAGTTGGTTTTGCACATGAATCCGCCGAAGAGATTTCGGCACTTGGCGCCGACCTGGTAACACTACATAGTCGGCATCAGGGATTATTAAATAATAATCTGAAGATGCCGGCATCTAACTGGGGCCTGCTTGATGCCGCTGGTCACAGCCAGTTGGGATTCTGGCCTTTGCATATTGGCCAGGAACTGTTTTCCCTGGTAATTGCGGGACCACCCTGTCTGCATCGGCAGGTCTTTATGTACCTGGTATGGATTTTACATAATCGTTACGCCACGAGTAGCAATGCTGCATAGGTTTATTCGCAAGGTAGCACGCGGTTGAGTTCGAGTGCCTAGGTGCTATAGTTAATATGTCAACTGGTTTTTAACCGGGAACCTGTTGGCTGATTTTTAATCGTTTATTTGACTCTATAGGAGTGATGAGAATGCGAGAAGACATGCTGTCATCGGTGTTATCTGAATTAAATGGCACATCTGCCGACATCGAAGCCTCGGCGGTAATTTCAACCGATGGTTTGATGATTGCCGCAATGCTGCCCCAGAATATGGATGAGGATCGCGTTGGTGCCATGAGCGCGGCAATGTTGTCATTGGGAGACAGAACTGCGGGTGAGTTGGGTCGAGGTGATCTGGAACAGGTGTTAATCAAGGGAGACAATGGTTTTGTGCTCATGACTCATGCTGGAGAGGATGCGGTGGTCACGGTAATGGCTAAACCTAGAGCCAAACTGGGTTTGATATTTCTAGATGTCAAAAGGGCGGCTGATAATATTACCAAGCTGCTTTAAGTCATTGATGTCAACTAGATAGAATTTACCAGCGAGGAATCAGGTAATGCAAGATATGAATCCGCAGGATATTGTCGGTGAATATACTGAGCACCAGCTTACATTTTATGATGGTAGTAGCCGAAAGATTCTAGTGACCGAAATAGAAACTCCATTTCCAGAAGGTTGTCTGATTGTATCGCGTACCGATACTACCGGCGTGATAACCCACGCTAATCAATCATTTGTTTTGATGTCAGGCTATGACAAAACGGAATTAATTGGTGCGCCACATCATATTTTGAGACACCCGGATATGCCACCTGCAGCATTTAAAGATGTCTGGGATACGCTTGGCCGGGGTGAAAAATGGCAGGGCTATGTAAAAAATTTACGTAGAGATGGTGGGTTTTACTGGGTGTATGCCACGGCAATTCCCAATATGCGCAAGGGTAAAGTATTGGGTTACACATCGGTACGAAGAGAGCCTTCGCGCAGGAAAGTGGAAGAATGTATGGCACTATATCCCACCCTGTTTTAACCTCGACGACAACAGACTATTAGCGCAAACCAAAGAATTGAATCAGCAAAGGAGCAAATGATGACATACAATCTGGCCATCAGTCCTGACTTTAAACCCGAACTAATTCCGGGATGGTTTATTTTTAACACCTGGTTGCAAAAGCAGCTGGGTGAGGGTATTCACCTCGAAATTCATCAGGATTTCAAAGAACAACATGATGCCATCGATAAAGGCATGGTCGACCTCATTTACGCTAACCCGTTTGATGTTTCACAACTGGTGCGGGATAAAGGTTTTATCGCATTAGTAAAACCGGTATGCAAACCTGATGAAGCGATCATTGCCTGCCACAACGGCGTCTATGATGATGTGAAAGGATTACCGCCCAATATTAAAATAGCGCAAACTGATACACCCGATGTGAATACCATTGGTATGATTATGCTGGAGCCTGCCGATATCGATAAGGATAGTGCTGAAATAGTTCATTGTGACAATTTTGTCGTAGTTGCCAAGCATTTAATGCGTGGTAACGCTGATGTCGGTTTTTTTCTTGCTGACTCATTCAATGAACTCTCAGCTCTGGTAAAGAAAGAACTGTATCCACTGGTGAGTAGCCAGATACACATGATCCATCATGCCATGCTGGTTTCACCGAAAATGGCAGGGCAGAAGGACTGGCTCTGTGAGCTACTGACTTCGATGTCTCAAAACGATAGTGGCAAATCGATGCTTGGAGAAATCGGTGTTACCGAATTCGAGATGATGTCCGAAGAAGACGCCGAGTTTATGATTGACCTGATGGATACGCTAACTACCTAGCTGCTCACAATATGATTAATGCGGGAACTCACAAATGAGTCATTTCGCATGAATTTTCTTTTAGCTTATTTTTGCTGCTGGGAAGAAGAGCTGGAGAAGGCGAGATATTGGCATCTGCTTCCTCTGGGATCAGGCCACCCCAAATACTTCCTGCAAGCCTTCAATGCCACGTAGTTCGTATTGTCCTTTTGACACGAATTGATCCACTTCGAAACATCGCACAAATTCGGCTGAGACAAGCACGGGTTCTTCAAGCACTTTACACAGCGATTCGATTCTTGCTGCACGGTTAGCAGCCTCCCCGATTACAGTGAATTCGAGCCGGTTACCGGTTCCGATGTTGCCGTAGCTGACGTCACCGACATGCAAAGCAATACCGTATTCGAGTGCTAGCTGAAAATTTTCCGCCCGAAGTCGATTAGTAGATTCGATGCGTAAAGCGGCTTCGTTGGC
>JAAEOZ010000576.1 GCA_024222685.1 Gammaproteobacteria bacterium
AAACTCCAATAATCTGCGTAGCCGAAGATTTTTTCCCCACTACAGCTCGACTATCGAACCTATATTGACCTGCGTTACCCACTTATCAAGCGAATACAGCAATGAACAAGTTATGAAAAACCACATTCAGATTTCGAAAATAGTTTTCACACAGCCTCGGCCGTTTTCGGCTGCCTGACAGGAACGTTTCAGCGTCTCTTTTGGAGAAAACAGACGCTCAAAATCCAAAAATCAGCGGTGACTTCCGACCCGATTTAGCCGTCACTAAAAACTGAAGTCTCTGGGGTGATTTCGTGCCCGTAGTACTACTTCATGTGCCTTGGACGAATTGTCGCAAACGACCCAAAATCGTACTAAACCTTTGTTCTTGTACGACCCGAATCAGCCCATTAATCGTTATAAGCTGATACCTGCGCGAATGGCAACCATTGCAGTAGGCAATTTGTTATATCATCACGTCTATATGGCTTAGTAACAACATCATTCATGCCTACCTGTTTGCACAATACCCGGTCATCACTTGATGCATTGGCCGTTAACGCAATAATGGGTATAGGCATTTTGTCGCCCTCTTTTTCTAATTTACGAATTTTTCTCGTTGCTTCATAGCCGTCCATTACTGGCATACGACAATCCATGAAGATGAGGTCATAGATGTTTGAATGGAATGCGTCGACAGCTTCCTGGCCATCACTGGCGACATCGACTTCAACGCCCAGTTTGGAAAGAAACTTTTTCGCGACCAACTGATTCGGCGCGATATCTTCCACCAGTAGAACAGATGCCTTAAAGGTTTGTATTTCGTCTTCATTAGATTGTCTTGCCTCTTCAATGCTGTGCTGTGTAATGATGGACTGATCCGAGGTGTGATCCAGCATGGCCGATAACATGGCGCGAAGAGTTTCATAGCAACTGAGTTTATTGAGGTAGGCATTAAACCCGGCTCTTGCAAATATTGCAGCATCCCCCTTTTGTCCTACTGATGAAAATATGAGTAACTTTAAATCGCCCAATCGGGTATCACGGCGGATGTTGATCCCCAGTTCTATGCCGCCGATTCCAGGCAAGTTGTTGTCGACTATCGCGATTTTATACGGATCATTTGCTTGCCGAGCAGCGTGCAGTTGTTCAATGGTTTCTGAAGCATCGGACAAAATGGTGACGTCCGCGCCCATGTGTTCGAGCATGCGTTTAAATATACGACGATTTTCCTTGTTGTCGTCAACAAACAACATCCGTACGCCTTCCAGGGAAGACACCTCGAGAGATGCCGGCGCTTCGGCCCTGGGTAACTGCAAGTCTATCCGGAAGGTGGAGCCGGCACCGTAAACCGAATCCACAGCCACGTCGCCACCCATCAACGCGGCGAGTTTCCTTGTTATGGTCAACCCCAGTCCCGTGCCTCCATACTGGCGCGTAGTGGTGCTATCAGCTTGACTGAACTCATCAAACAAATGATCGACAGTTTCCGGTTTTATTCCAATACCCGTGTCCTGGACTTCCATATGTAGCTGTTCATTGCCGGAATCATCTGTTTCCCATGAAACACCCAATCGAACAAAGCCCTCATTGGTAAATTTCACTGCGTTACCGAGCAAATTAACCAACACCTGGCGAATGCGCGATGGGTCGCCCATTAAATAGCGCGGACAGTCCGGATGGTAATCGAAAATAAACTCGAGATCCTTGTCTACCGCATTACCGGCGATCAACACCATGCTTTCCTGACAAGCTCGTTCCAGATCAAATGCTATCGATTCAACGATAGCCATATCGGCATCGAGCTTTGAAAAATCCAGAATGTCGTTAATAAGCGACAAAAGGTTGTTTCCTGACCGGGTGATCGTAGCGAGATAATCTTTTTGCTCATTGTTAAGTGGTGTATCTTCGAGCAACTGAGCCATGCCGATGACACCGTTCATGGGCGAACGTATCTCGTGACTCATCGTGGCGAGGAATTCACTCTTGATTTGATTGGCGGTATCCGCCTCATTCTTGGCCTCCATCAGCGCCAGTTCAATCCGTTTGCGTTCGGAGATATCCACGCTAATCGTACCGATTCCCAAAATCTCGCCCTCATCGCTTGTTATTGGGAATTTGGTCGCCAGCAGCACTACAGGCGGATCGCTCCCTGGAACCACGTCTTCCTGTTGAACAAGTCTACCCATTCGTAGAATGGACAGATCGTGCTGGCGCACGTGTTCGGCAAATTCCGGGGGATATATTTCATGGGGAAACTTGCCATTCGCCTCTTCTTCGGACAGGCCAAATGTCTTTTCGAATTGCCGACTTACCAGGACAAAACGCCCATCGGTATCCTTGATGTTGATTGTGGTATCGGAGTTTCTAAAGAACGCACGTAGTTGATGCTCGCTCTCTTTTAGTTCTCTGGTCCTTTCCTTGACCTGTAGCTCCAGTTCATCGTGCCCCTTGCGTAATTTTTCCTCCATCCGCTTGCGATCAGTAATATCCTCGTGAATTGTTATGACCCGCTCCCAGGATTCCTCGCATCCAGCCACCAGGAAGCTAACCGAGCGGAATATAAACTCGCTTCCGTCGACTCTGGTATCGGCACGTTCGACAACGTAATAAGTTTTACCCTCCGCCAGGGATGCAATTTGATCCGAGTAAAACTCAACCCATTCGTTACTCCACCAGTCATCGATATTATTGTCTTCAATAATAAACGTTTCTGTTGAATCGGCTTTATGTATATCCAGTAAGGCCTGGTTGACGTTGATAATGCTCACACCACATGCCATGTCGCGCACTAATTTCGGATTGTTGCGAAAATACCCGGGGAGATTTTTAACGCCTCTGGAAATCAGTTTGTCGACTTCTTTCTTAACCGAAGAATAATCTTCTTCTTGTGCACCCAGCGGCATATTACCGAATAGCAAGCTGTACTGCTCTGTGCTTAGCTTCGAATCTACCTGGACTTTGGCGAGTTCCTGCCGAAGGCGCTTATTTTCGGCTATCAGCGATTCCGGTGAGGGTGACAATTCTGTGAGGTTGGTTGAACCTGCTTTCAATTTATAATTCCGCATAAGTATTCAATAAAAATAGTACATTGCGAAAAGTTATCAAACTTTCGAGAAAAATTGGAGAACGGTAATGTGCCGGAACAGAAGTTAGGGAAAAAATTCTAAGCGGCAGCTTCTGGCCGTTTCCTGCTGCCTGGGAAGCGGATTTCAGCGTCTGCTTACAAGAAAACAGCCGCTCAGAATAGGAAATTGGGCGGTAATTTTCGACCCGTAAGAGACTCTCATGCCCTCCCTCAGCCTCTCGCGTAACGTCCATTTTGTCCAACTACATGCGATTGTTATGTGGCAAGGTCACTCGAAAAATAACGGGATCGGTGACAACTGATAATCATTTTCATTTGTCACCGACCTCTTTCATCCTTTTATCGATTCTGCGCAATTGTTCTTATCTGCCGTCTAGTTCAGAACGTGTGCCGAATTTGGGACCGAATACTAGATCGTTGACAGAAATATCATTGGC
>JAAEOZ010000577.1 GCA_024222685.1 Gammaproteobacteria bacterium
GCCGGATCGCGATAAAGCCCAACATGGCCTACCCGCGCCGATGGCATCAGGCGGAGCATGCCGTCAAGTAATCCGTTACCAGCCCGCAATATAGAAACAAAGCAAAGCTTTTTGCCGGCAAGTACCGGGGATTCCATTGATTCGAGCGGGGTCTCGATTTCGCGGCTGGTGAGCGCCAGGTCCCTGGTCACCTCATAACCAAGTAACATGGCGATTTCGTTTACCAATTGACGGAACTTACCGGTCGCCGTGTCTTTCCGTCGCATTAATGTGAGTTTGTGTTGTATCAGGGGGTGGTCGACAATTACTGTATTCATTTCCTTTCCCGAACGAATTATAGAGTTGATTTACTGTACACTACCCGCATTGTTGCTCAAAATTTCAGGGTTAAATAATTGTCGGCGGTTAAATTTCTACGCATCGCTAAAAACCTGTCTACTGGTGGTCTATCAGGAAAAAGTAATACTGCCGGGGCTGTATTAGTCAAGGGTGAACATATTGTAGCGCAAAGTGGTGATAGGCGAGTGCAGCAGAATAATCCTGTCGCGACTGCAGAAATGGAGTGTATAAGGCAGGCAGGCAGGCGTAGCGACCAGGCACAACTCACACTCTACAGCTCAGCTTATCCGGATATGTTGATTGCCGGGACAATTTTGCAGTTCTCGATTGCTGCGATAGTCATAGGCTTGCCTGAAGCCTCAAATCAGGCCATCGAATTATTACATTCAAAAGCTGTGCCGGTTACTTTTCTCCCTGAGTTTGACGAATAGTATGAAAGCAGCAGACCAGGAATTTCTAACACAGGCCTATCGAGAGGCCCTGGCTGGTTACAACGAAGGTGGTGCACCCATTGGCGCCGTGATGGTGCGTAACGGTCTGCTAATTGCGCGTGGTAGAAATAAGCGTGTTCAACAGGGCGACCCGGTCATGCATGGCGAAACCGATTGCCTGCGAAATGCCGGCCTTTTGGAGGATTACAGTGACATCGATCTCTACACCACGCTGAGCCCCTGTATGATGTGTAGCGGGGCGATATTACATTTTGGTATTAAACGTGTCGTTGTTGGTGAAGATCAAAATTTTCCCGGCAATATAGATTTCCTGCGTGAAAACGGTGTTGAAGTCATACTGGCGGATAGTGCTGAATGCAAGTCTTTGATGTCTCGCTTCATCGAAGAACGACCGGATATCTGGTATGAGGATATCGCGGGGAACGAAGAGATTTGATTCACTGCTTTCATCGAAAGCTGTTCGTAAGCGTTGTCACCGTATAGGTAGACTGGCAATATCACGAGCCGATTTCCGCCAGGACCTTGACAAGATCCGAAGGCCTTGCGGCGGCGAGCATCGATCTGTTTTTCAATCACCTGGCGATAGACGGAACAATATTCTAAAAGGCAGGTTACCCGGCCTGGGTTACGACCATTTCATCAATTGTTTTAGGGTGATGGGTTAATGCCTCAAAACCATCGTTAGTAATAATAAAACTATCACCCACCTGGGCACGAAAACTATCTGTGCATA
>JAAEOZ010000578.1 GCA_024222685.1 Gammaproteobacteria bacterium
AGGCTGGATAAACGGTGAAAGTTTTCGCGAAGTAAACCGCAGGCGGCATAGCCGCCGAGGCATTCGCGAAAACTTTCACCGTTTATCCGGTCCCGGTTGGATTGGTATGACGATGGTTGCGAGCTTAAGTAAGTGCCATTCTTACCTGTCACCATAATTCGCGATTGGTTGTATATTTTTGCAAAGATATTCGCTGAAGCCTGCATCAGGAATACCATGCCTCACCCACTAAGAGCCCAGGTCGAGTTCAGATTTCAGAAGTTCCAGATTGTCGCCGGAATAATCCGTTGACGTTATGTCAATATCCCATTCGTTTTCGTAGTCGAGAATTAAGGTTTCATCCTCACTCTTTTGAAGTGCCAGGTTTGTTGTATCGTCGTCATTCATGATTGACCTCCATCACTAATCAAGTTTTAAACAGGCCAGATTAAGACTGAAACTTCGGTCCCCATTAACGCAGACCCGTTCGATTTCAAACTGTTGCCCTGCTTCATTTGTTGAAACGTCGTTGTTGTTAGTCCAGCAAACCTTATTCGAGGAATCGTTAATTTTACGTGAAAATTCAGATCACAATCAGATTTACGACCTGATTTCGTGTCAACACGAGATCTGCATCACATAATTCAGGTGACAAAAACTCGAATTCGCGAGTGATGGAGATTTGATGAATTAGGCAGAAAAAGATAAAGAACCAGGTAAACC
>JAAEOZ010000579.1 GCA_024222685.1 Gammaproteobacteria bacterium
GATGCGTTGCGGAAAGGGTTACCTAGCACAACTATGCGCCCCTTTGCGCGCCTTGCAGGCAGACCAAAATCCAGCGCATTCTGGTAACTTTGTTTCGATCAATCGCCTTACAGGGAACACCAACAAATAGCTGGTACATAACCTGGACTTGAATAGAATCATGTTTGTTAAGGGACGTGAACGAATTAAGTTGAGCAGTTGACGCAGGATTTTTGTTCGTCTTCGAGGCGCGGAAACAGGCGTGTAGTCGAACTACGCAACTGTTTTCGTAACGAAGAAGACGGGCAAAAAGACAAGTCAAATGTTTAACTTAATTCGTGAACGTTCCTAACTAAAATTGTAATCACTGTATCGGTATAGGTTGTTTGCACCGATTGTATTGAGTAGTTACAGATATACTGGTAAATCCGGAAAAGCTATATGGCGTGGAAAAACAATGTTCAGTGGTACCTGTTACTAGCGGTTCTGGCTTCCTCTCTGGGCACTGTTTACTACCATTTCAAGGATTATTTCGAACCAAGGGCAGCACAGACTCTGGACTGGGATTCCGAATGTGATTTGCATTTGGGTAGCTGCGAATTACAGATACCTGGCGGTGGTTCGGTGCAGTTCGAGATTACGCCAAAATCGATTCCGCTGTTGCAGTCGATGGCCCTGGACGTGAGAGTGAGTGGAATCGATGTGGATTCTGTAGAAGTGGATTTCGTGGGTGTAAACATGAATATGGGATTCAACCGTAGCAAGTTGAAGGCTGTTGACGAAGGTAGCTTCAGTGGGCAGATTATATTGCCGGTGTGTGTGCGTAATCGTATGCATTGGGAGGCAGGTGTTATGCTGGAGACAGAGACAGGCATCATACTGGCTCCTTTCAGATTTGAGACGGTGAAAGTGAGGTAATATATTACTGATCCGGATATCCAAGTTCAGACGTCAATACCATGAAGGCATCATGGCAATATAACTAATTGATTATACGAGCGAACTCAGTAATCAGGAGGTAATTGGATACTCAGATTCTGAATCATTAGAATTAGCATTACGTTATTTGTGTAACTTATTGATTAATCCAGACATCAACACCATGACGGTCTCATGGATATATAAGTCATTGATTTTTCATTTACAGTA
>JAAEOZ010000580.1 GCA_024222685.1 Gammaproteobacteria bacterium
ATAGTCGCGGGTTTTTTGGTCGAACAAGTCCTTAACAGAGAGATTGATGCTGACTAAACTGTCGGTGTGTCCCAGATCGGAAATGACCTGGTCCAGTACCACGCAGGTTACTTTGTTACACAAACGAGACTGGTAAGCCACGGGCATAAATTGAGATGGCCAACAAATGACGTTTCCATCGGGGTCGACAATTCTGGCGAGGGCCTCATATTTTACTATTTCCAGGGATTTGGCGTCGAAAATCGGGTGATAATAAATCGCTACACGATCACTATAAATAGCATCGGTTAGATGATTTAGTGTCCTGATATAGTCTTTGAAGTAACTTGGCAGATTTAAAGATGAGTCATATACAATGCTCGATTTATTGGTGCTCCTGGCATGGCTTATGGCCATGCTCGCAAGAACAAAGCTGTTCGGTTGATTAAATACAATCCCCATTCTGACCAACAGGGGCATGGGATTATTTTCATGCTTAAGCTGTAACTGGCTCAGGCCACGAAAAACAGCCTCGGCCAGCTGTTCAAGGTAGTCTTTGGAAACCGGTTCGTTGCAATACAAAGCGAATTGATCGTCATCCAGATGATATACCCCGAATCCTGTTTGCTCGCGGGTTACGGCCTGTTGTAAATGATACGCGATTTTCAATACCAGACTGTCCGCACCGGCAATGCCAATTACGTTGGTAATCGCTCTGAAATTTTCAACATTAATCAATACTAGTTTATTTTCTTCATTGCGGTTTAATTCGGATTCTAGAAAGCGCTTGCTTGGAAGGCCGGAAATCTGGTGTGTTTGTGCCGATATGAGTTGCTCGCGATGATGCCTGCGAATTGTGCGCAGATAGGAAATTATCAGGGGTGTGATCAGCAGTACCATTATCAAGCTGCCAATCAAAGCTACCAGAGCACCTTTTCTGGATGCCGCGATTATGTGCTCGATTTTGACATCGACCCCAATCACGTAGGTTTGATCGTTACTGGTTTTTATCGGAACAAACACCGAGCGGAAACTACCCCAATGGTCCCTGTACTCGGAGAATTTCACCGCGTCATCTTTAAAAGACTCATGCAAACTCGCAGGGGCGTCGGAATACTCGATCAGGAACGTGGGATTATAGTTATCGATAGAGGTTTCATGAGGCTCGGGGTTCGAACTGATAAAGTAGATTTTTCCATCACGCTCGATCATGCTGTAAATATAGAAAACCCGCATCTGATCGGCCAGTAATTTCAGCTCTAACGCGAGGTCATACTCGTCCTCCAGCCCCATCGGCCGAATGCCGAT
>JAAEOZ010000581.1 GCA_024222685.1 Gammaproteobacteria bacterium
GCCAGTGTTTTCAGCGCCTCGACCTGTGCTTGCTGCTGCGGACCAGGCAGGTGACTCAAATGTAGCGAAATAAAACGTAGTGCTGTGTTATCGATATTAATCACCGCCTCAAGTGCGGTACGGGGGAAATTAACAGCGGGATAAAACTTCGCAGCTACTTCAGTTGGCGGGCGTGGGAGTGCGTGCGGTCGTGAATAAACAATCGGCCAGCGCGACAACACCATATTACCGAATCCACGACGCGCACTGGTAATCATGCCGCTCTCGTCGCGGTAGCTATCATCCACTTCAAACGCGGGTGCGTAAGCGGCGTACAGATTCAGAGCCTTTGCGAGAATCTGCGGCTGGTTGTCTCGATTGCATACCCCCCAGTTGGTGGTAACTTCCTGCAGGCAAATAACATCCTGACCCTGCAATTCAGCGATTGTGCGCGACAGGTCATAGTGACCGTCCTGTCCAAGGCCGTATTGAATGTTGTAGCTGACGAGTTTGATTTTCACAAAAAAATCCTCATGATTACCGCTGGAAAAATAACCAGTATGCATAAGGCACTTGTTCTGGTTATTGGACTGTTTTTCCACCAGCGCTACATCTGGTTTTGTTTATTCAAGTAATTGAACAAAAGGTCGTGGCTTGCCAATACCATAACCTTGCACGTAGTTTACGCCGATGGCTTTTAACATCCCCCTGATTTCATTATCCTCAACGAACTCGGCTATGGTCTGCATCCCCATAACCTGACCAATGTCATTTATTGATCTCACCATAGCGTAATCAATGGGGTCATTGACGATATCTTTTACGAATATACCATCTATCTTGAGATAATCGACGGGCAGGTTTTTTAAATAACCAAACGATGATAATCCGCTACCAAAATCATCCAGTGCGAAACGGCAACCGATTTCCTTAAGTCTTTTGATAAATGTGATGGCTGCGGTTAGATTTGAAATAGCAACCGTCTCTGTAACTTCAAAACATATTCTGCTGGCTTCGACTCTGGATTTTTCTAGCTGTAATGTGATCAACTCCAGAAAATCGGCGCTTACAAGTGACTGTCCGGAAAGATTGATAGCGATGAATTCAGTTTGCTCAATAAACTCCGGATTGGTGGCTAGTAAATTAAACGCATTTTCAACAACCCAGGCATCCAGTTTTCCCATAAGGCCATAACGTTCAGCCGCTGGTAAAAAGGCACCCGGCGGAACGATCTCTCCGCTTTCACTGATCATGCGAATCAGAAGCTCATAATGTTGATCCTCGCTACCGTCAAGCGGGACGATAGGCTGGGCATAGAGACAGAATCGATTGTCTTCCAGTGCCTGGTTAATCCTCGTGACCCACTGCATCTCACCGTGGCGTTGGGCCAGCTCTGTATCTTCGGGTAGATAGGTGTGAATACGGTTACGCCCCAGATCCTTGGCCATGTAGCAGGCGGCATCAGCCTGTTTCAACAGTTCGGTGAAATCACGTGTGTCATTATTTGCGCCTACCAGTCCTATGCTTACACCGAGGCGAAATGATTGTCCTTGCCAGACAAATTGATAATCTCGCACCTTTTCTAACAAAGCGTTTGCTACTCGGCGTGCCTCGCCCTGCGTGCAATACTCCATCAACACGCCAAATTCATCACCCCCCAGACGTGCCAGTGTATCCTGTTTTCTGACCGCACTGCGTAAGACCTTACCGAGTTGTCGCAGGAGTTCATCGCCGGCGGTGTGTCCACAGGTGTCATTAATGACCTTGAATTGATCAAGATCCAGAAAACACAGTGCATGTTCGTCGCTGGCTTTAGCTTTATTTGAAAGTAATTGTACAGCACAACGTTCGAACTCGTGCCGGTTGACCAGTCCGGTTAGTGCATCATAGGTCGCCTGATAGCTAAGCTGTTTTTCAGTACTTTTACGTTCGGTTATATCCCTGACAATTCCTTCAATACCTATCACCGAACCATCGTTTGCCTTAATCAAATGAGCATTGGTTGAGCCCCACCAGATTGAACCGTCTTTGCGTTTCAACCTGGTTTCGAAATCATCAACAAACTCTTTTTCCATGAGTTTATCCAGAAATATATTTCGATCAGCTGGCTCAGCATAAAATTTTTCCACTATGTTCATACCGGTAGCTTCTTTCTGAGTGTAACCCGCCAGTTTGTATACAGACCGCGATATAAAAATGATTACTCCCTGCATATTTGTGTGGTAAAGAATATCCGGAATGCTATTTACGAGCCCGCGATACTGGTTTTCACTAATTTGCAGGGCTTCTTCGGACTGTACCTGTGCGGTGATATCGCGGATGGTGCCGAGGACGTGATCGACACCATTGATATCGATCATTTTACCGATGACTTCTGCAATAAACTCCGTGCCATCCCTGCGTTGCAAAATAACCTGTATGGGCTGCCCTTGCCTGGAGGTTTTGGATTTTTCAAAAGATGAATGATCCTGGTTGGGCGCTTTGACATCAAAAACTGTCATTTCTAACAGTTCCTGCTGTGAGTATCCCATCATGTTGCAAAACGCCGAATTGACGAATGTGTAGTTACCCTGTGGGTCGGCGACGGTTATGCCTTCTGTTGATTGTTGCGTAACCGCTTTAAACCACGTTTCGCTTTCCTGTAATGATATTTCTGCTTCTACACGCTCTGTCACATCCTGTGTTGTACCGCGCGAGAAAACTGCCTTCCCGGCAGAATTAAACAGGGTCTCACCAGTTTCATGGGTATACCTGATACGCCCGTCTGCAAATAAAAGGCGATGGGTGCTCCTATAAGGTTGAGCATTTACCTTTAGTGATTCCATATATACCTGATCTACCAGATCCCGGTCATCCGGATGAATGGCTTCGAGGAAGTGCTCGTAAGTAACTTCAAACTGGTCTGGATCAACTTCAAAAATACGAAAAATCTCATTTGACCATTCAAGCTTGTTGTTTTGCAAATCGAAAACCCAGCTTCCGATTCGGGCAATTCTCTGTGCCTGAATGAGTTCATATTGTAAGCGGTTGCGTTCGCTCATATCCCGCCAAACTACATGAATTAATGTTTTATCATTTTCGGGAATCGCGGTAAGCAAAACTTCAACCGGGAAATCTTCTCCATTATTGCGCGTATGCATCCAGTTGAAACGGTTTGACCCTTTTTCCAGGGCGATGGCAATCATTTCATTCGCTTTTTCGAAAGAATGACGGCCATCCGGCTGGATTTCGGGTGACAATTCGGAGGGATGGGTGGCAAAAAGTGCTTCCTTACTCTCGTACTGGAGCATTTTCAGTGTCGCATTATTGCAATCGACGAACTTGTCGCCATCGATTATCAGAAAAGCATCAGCCGAATAGTCAAATAGCTTCTGGTATTGATTTTTTTGATCCCTAACCAAAATATTAGTCCCAATATAAAATTAGATCCTGAACTTGGGCGGATAGTGCATGTGAATGACAATCTAAACTATAGGTCAAAATCGGGGGAAATTTCATATCAAGTCTAATATTAAGTATAGAGCATAAATCAATGCAGGTAGTATCGTTTGACCGCCCCAGTTGAACTCTGCTATAGCAGGGCCTGAAACGTCAGTCACTCCACTAATCACGAATAATCGGAACACGCGGAACATGAGTAATAATCTCAGGATCACCTGCCGTAATAATGGCCTGTTCGGCGACAGCCATTGATCGACCCGATTCGCGATCATTCAGAATCATATGGGTAAAAAAGGACATGTTTTCTTCGAGTACCAGCGGATTGCCTTCGAATATCATGGGCTGCTCCATCCAGGTCGGCGGACAGGTGGCACCCATGGTATATCCACAGACGGTCAATACGGCATCTTTTTCGCCATTGTCCTCGAGCGTTCTGCGGTAAGTATCGTATAACTCACCGACTGTGGTTCCCGGGCGCAGAATTGCCTGCACCGCTTCCAGTGCGGTAACACTGGTTTCATGCATTTTCAGATGACGGTCGCTAATATCGGGACCGGTAAGCACTACACACATGCTCGCCGCGTGATAGTGCCGATAAGCC
>JAAEOZ010000582.1 GCA_024222685.1 Gammaproteobacteria bacterium
GCCTAACTGTTCGGTAAATACCTGATGAGTGTGACCGACAATTAGTACATCGTAATCTACGTTTTTCAGTTTATCGCGCCAGTCTGAAATATGCTCAGGAATCAAATTGCCCTGTTTGTCCAGCAGCTTTATGCCACCATGTTGACCCGAAGGTGGTTCGGCGTGAACAACGAGTATTTTGACTTGTTCGATACAGAGTTCAATCGTCTCAGGTAAAGCCAGCAGAAAGCGGTACTCGGCAGAGCCGATGCGGTCGGGGTTGTCCTTTAAATACGACTGGTCGTGGTTTCCAACTATGGTTTTGCACTGATAGTTTTTAAGTAGCTCAACGCAGGGATCGAGCTGATCAAAATAGCCTGCTATATCACCGGCGCAAATGATTTCCGAAACTTCCTGATCTTTGAATAAATGCAGAGCCTGCTTTAGCGGTTGCGGACTGGCATGAACGTCACTGACGATTCCGATTCGAGTTGTCATGATTCCGCTATTATACAATCTTATCGAGATGTTTTAGCCATTCAATTTCCTGTTCAATAGATCCGTCTACA
>JAAEOZ010000583.1 GCA_024222685.1 Gammaproteobacteria bacterium
CGCAACACAAGAACAAGGCCACAGCGATGAAACAGCTTAAGGCAAAATTGTACGAGCTGGAAATTCAGTCGCGCAATGCCCAGGCACAGAATGTCGAGGATAGTAAATCCGATATTGGCTGGGGTAGTCAGATTCGCTCCTACGTTCTCGATCAGTCTCGTATCAAAGACTTACGCACCGGTGTTGAAACCGGTAATACACAGGCGGTGCTCGATGGTGCCATTGATCAATTTATCGAAGCCAGCCTGAAAAGCGGGCAATAAACAGGGTTTTAAACCTAATGAATGATGAAACTAACAACGAAACTCAACTGGACGAAAACAGGCATATTGCTTTGCGTCGGGAAAAACTTGGTCAACTTCGTCAACAGGGGCAGGCTTACCCCAATGATTTTGAGCGAACTGATTTTGCTGAATCACTGATTGATCAATTCGCAAATTTAAACCGTGAGCAACTCGAAGATAAACAGGTTAATGTCAGCTTTGCCGGGCGCATGATGTTTCAACGTGTGATGGGTAAGGCTTCTTTCGCGCAGCTCAGAGATATGAGCGGCACGATACAGATTTTTGTTCAGGGCAACGCTATCGGCGCGGAAGCTTATGATGCATTCAAACAAAGTGATATCGGTGACATCTTCGGTGTCAGGGGCGTATTGTTTAAAACAAAAACTGACGAGCTCACCATAAAAGTTAAAGAGACTTCCCTGTTGACCAAGTCTCTAAGGCCATTGCCCGAAAAGTTTCATGGTCTCACCAATCAGGAACAGAAGTACCGTCAGCGTTACATCGATTTAATCATGAATGAGAGCTCGCGTCGGGTTTTTAGTATTCGTAGTCAGACCATGAGTTTTATTCGACAATATATGACTAACCTGGGTTTTATCGAGGTCGAAACACCTATGATGCAGGTTATTCCAGGCGGTGCGACGGCGCGCCCGTTTATCACTCATCATAATGCGCTGGATATGGATTTATATCTGCGGGTGGCTCCGGAACTATACCTGAAGCGGCTGGTGGTCGGCGGGATTGAACAGGTGTTCGAGATCAATCGAAATTTCCGTAACGAAGGACTTTCGACTCGTCATAATCCGGAGTTCACGATGCTCGAGTTTTACCAGGCTTATGCAAATTACGAAACCTTCATGGATTTAACCGAAGACATGATACGCCAGCTCGCGCAGTCGGTCATTGGTAGTACTACGATTGAGTATCAGGATGACAGTTTTGACCTGTCGAAGCCGTTTGAACGTATGACTGTCGCCGAGTCAGTTATGAAATTCAATCCTGAACTGGATGGTTCAAAGTTAGAGGACACAGATTATTGTCGTTCGATAGCAGAATCAATGCATATCCAGATCGAAGCCAATTGGGGGGCGGGAAAATTGCTTATCGAAATATTCGAAAATACTGTTGAAGATCATCTGATGCAGCCCACCTTTATCACCGCTTATCCGACAGAAGTTTCGCCGTTATCGCGTCGTAACGACGAAAACCCATTCGTCACCGATCGTTTTGAATTCTTCGTTGGCGGCCGAGAGTTAGCCAATGGATTCTCGGAATTAAATGACCCG
>JAAEOZ010000584.1 GCA_024222685.1 Gammaproteobacteria bacterium
GCCATGCAACCGCAGGGCATATTACGCAGGCGGGGTTACGAAGAAGGTGAGGAACTCGATTTAAACGCGGCTATACGTGCCATGGTCGACATACGTCGCGGTATCATGCCCAATCCACGAATCAATATTCGGATAACCCGGCATATTCGCGACCTGGCTATTGTGGTGCTAATGGATTTATCCGAATCGACCAATGAGAAAATTGGTGAACCTGACAATGAAGGTTCACAGACGGTTTTAAGCCTGACCCGTGAAGCGACCGGGCTATTATCCTGGGCAATTGATGCAATTGGCGATGCGTTTGCTGTGCATGGTTTCGCTTCGGACGGCCGTCACGATGTGCAGTACTATCGATTTAAAAATTTCAATCAACGTTATGACGAAGATGCGAAAGCACGTATGGCAGGAATGAAAGGCGGATTGTCGACACGTATGGGTGCTGCGTTGCGTCACGCAGGTGAACATCTGGTACGCCAGGAAGCCAGCAAGCGACTGGTGTTGCTGGTTACCGACGGCGAACCTGCAGATATCGACGAACGCGACCCGCAATACCTCCGTCACGATGCGAAGAAAGCCGTCGAAGATAATGCGATGAAAGGCGTCCATACTTATTGCCTGACTCTGGACCCAAATGCCGATCAATATGTATCACGTATTTTCGGCGAGAATAATTACTCGATTGTGGATAATGTTGAGCGTTTGCCGGAAAGGTTGCCTAATGTATTTGCTGCATTGACGGGCTAGGATTTTTTCCAGTTTGTAGAATTAGCGAGACATAATCCATCGCGTAGAATTTAATATGCGGCGAATTAAAAACAGCAGGATTCGAACATTACTCATCCCGGTCATCCACGTAACGTTTTCTCTCGTCTTCCATCATTTCCCGGTACTCCGGCATATCCTCCGGTATCGGCGCGGGTTCCGGTCGAGATAATTTGATTCCAAGTAATTCCATTTGTTTAAACCCAAGGTAATAGGGTTTCCACCATTTAAGGGCTATGGGAACCGTAACATTGAGTAAAAATGCGGTAAACATCAATGTATAGAATTGAGATTGATCGATGATCTTATTTTGCACAAACGCGATGTTGATAACGATAAAGGCCAGTTCGGCTCGTCCCAACATGCCCAACCCAATCATAACCCCCTCATGCCATTTGTAACGGCCTGTAAATCGAGCAGCCACACAGGCGGATACAACCTGGAAAGACACTACAGCTACATAAAGTACTATGACTGCCGGTAATGCACTCAGCACAACACTGACATCAAACTCGAGTTTGCCGCCTAAATTAACAAAGAAAATCGGACCAAATATAGTAAAGGCAATATGTTCGATCACATGATTGGTTTCTTTAAACAAATCGTCCTTTTCTTCCTGCTCGACGACCTCGCCTTCTTCGTTAGTCACTTTTTTAACTTTGCTATGAATAAAATAGTCCGCATGCAGGAACAATCCGGCGAAATACGCGCCGATTGCGGGATGAAACCCCAATAGATGCGCGATTACACCCAGCAACATCGCAATAAACAACATAATTAGCGGCGTGAACTCGCCGCGATGAAGCATCAGGAATTTGCGGGCTCCGATCTTTGCCATAACACGGCTAATTTTGTGATCTATTTTTTGGTACAACGATGGTTGTGGAGGTAATTTCTTTGGGCTTCGTTCCGGAAAAGCAATCAGCCCCATAAACAATGTGATCGCGAAAAATATGATCACCTTAGCGATAATCCACGCAATGCTGGCAAGCCCGACGGCTTCACCACCACCATCGCCAGCGCTGCTGACCAGGATTATTGGGATCAAGATAGCGACACCGACTAACGACAACACATCGTCAACCACTGCGGCGGTCATGATTCCGGTCGCTGCCGTGGATTTATGCATCAAATCACTGCGCAGACTCATCATGGTTAAGCTAACAGCAGTTGCAGTCATGGTCAGGCCCCATAACATGGCGGAGTTATGGTCGTATCCGAACAAATCGGCGGTTCCGTAACCGGCCATGAATGGAAATGCCGCACCAATCAGTGCCACTCCGAGACTTCGCTTCAGACCCTGTGAAAAGCGATTGATATCTTCCTCGAGGCCGAGGGCAAACATGATAAAGACGATGCCCCACTCCCCAATCGTTTCTAAAAATACGTTGTGTGTCGGCAATAAACCAAGATTAGTCAGTAGGGCGCCTGCAACAATCAACCACAATACATCGACGGTACCTGTTTTCTTGCTAATCAGTTTGGAAACGACCACCACCGCGAAAATAATGGCCGAATACTCCCAAATCGAAAATCCAGTTGTTTCATGCATAGCGAGGCCCTCGGATAATTGGTATAAAAGTAACGACGGAAGTAACTGAGTATTGTGTGTTAATTCTTATTCTGGTCATCAACGTGATACAGATTGAGATGCCAATTCCGTCAGCTTTTAATAGTTCAGTTGCTATTAAAACATATTTCAGTTGATTCTCGAATTACAGAATCGGGCGCCGGCCAAAC
>JAAEOZ010000585.1 GCA_024222685.1 Gammaproteobacteria bacterium
CAGCCCGGGATCGGTTACCAGCAAAGGTGCCTGTAGTTTTAATTCACGACAGACAGCCGCGAGTTCGTTGATTCGACCGGCACCGGTACGTACCGCAGTCGGATAATTCCAGTTTGCATTCATATGATTCAATCTCGGTATAATTAAACAGTTTTTAAATGATAAGATTTGGGTCGTGTCATATGCTCGAATCCTACCGATGAGAGCGTACAACCACGACCGGAATTTTTTACTCCGGTCCAGGCCAGGGCCGGATCAAGATAATCGCAACGATTCATAAACCAGGTACCGGTATCGACCTGATTACCAATTTCAATAGCGGCATTTTCATCCTGCGTAAAAATCGCTGCGGTTAAGCCAAACTCACTATCGTTCATCAGCTTTATCGCTTCCTCATCGCCACTCACTGACATGATACCGATAACCGGCCCGAAGCTTTCTTCGGTCATTACGCGCATGCTGTGGTCTACATTAACCAGCACCTGGGGTGCCAGATAGGCGCTACCTTCGGCATCAGCTTCGAATAGTTTCGGGTCTATCAACGCGCGTGCACCTGCAGCGACGGCCTCTTTTATTTGTCCGCGGACAAACTCTGCGGCTGAGGTTTTGACCAATGGCCCAAGATTGGTAGCACTGTCATCAGGCCGACCAAGCTGGTAACTATTGCAGAGTTTAACCACGCCTTCAACGAATTCGTCGAACACTGTTGCATCAACATAAACACGCTCAATCCCACAACAGGATTGACCCGAGTTAAACATCGCACCATCGGTAACTGTATCGATAGCATGCTGGAGATTGGCATCCTTGCGCACATAGGCAGGATCCTTACCGCCGAGTTCGAGTCCAACCCCGATAAAACGTCCCGTCGCTGCACGCTCGACCATTTCACCACCCTGTACCGAGCCGGTAAAAGCAACAAAATTAACTTCTCGCGCCTGTATAACCGATTCGGTATCGGCATGGCTTAGATGCAGGTGCTGAAATACGCCTGCCGGCAGCCCTGCTTCATCAAAAGCCTGCTGTAATCGCTCGGCACACAGAGGTGTTTGCGCGGAGTGCTTGAGAATAACCGCGTTACCAGCGAGCAGTGCTGGCATAATGGCGTTGACAGAAGTCAGATAAGGGAAATTCCACGGTGCGACAACAAACACCACACCGAGCGGCTCGCGTTTGATGTAGCGCGTGAAACCCTGTTTTTCTTCGGGTATGACATCCGCCAGCGCGCTATCGGCTATCGAAATCATATGCCGGGCACGTTCTTCGAAACCGGCCACTTCACCCGGTGACTGAGATATCGGACGCCCCATCTGCCAGCTCAACTCCTGCGAAATTTGGTCTTTATGCGACAGAAAAACATCGACGGCTATGCTACACAGGTCCTGTCGTTCGGTAATAGATGCATTTTTCCACTTCTTTTGTGCACTAACAGCACCAGCTAAAGCCTGTTTGATCTGTTCGGAACTGGCGGTCTGGCGCTCGACATAAACGCTGCCATCTATCGGCGAAATACATTGTATTGTGGTCATTATTTTTTTATTGCTCATATGTTTTACGGAAATCAGGCTCGCTCGAAACCACGCTCGACTTCCCAGTCAGTGACACGTCGGTCATATTCAAATTGTTCGTAGCGGGCGGCATGGACATAGTGATCAATGACTTCATCACCAAATGCCGAGCGCAGCATCGCCGACTCGTTGAGCGCGATAGTTGCATCGCGTAAAGTCTTTGGAATTTCACGAACGGAATCAGCCTGGTAAGCATTGCCTCTGAACTCGTCCTCCAGCTTCATCTGATTTTCAATGCCGTCGAGTCCGGCAGCCAATAATGCCGCAAAGGCCAGGTAGGGATTCAGATCACCTCCACCGACGCGGCATTCCACCCGAACAGCCTTACTGCTTTCTCCGCAAAGGCGATAACCGGCAGTACGATTATCTCGGCTCCAGATCGCCTTGGTAGGCGCGAAAGTGCCCTCTGCAAACCGTTTATAGGAATTAATATACGGCGCCAGAAAACAGGTAATTTCGCTGGCGTGATTTAACAATCCGGCCATATAGTGCCGCATGGTTTGCGACATACCGTATTCTGCCTGCGGATCGTAAAACAGTGATTGCTCACCGTCGGCACTCCATAATGACTGATGCACATGCGATGAATTACCGGCATTGTTATAAGACCACTTCGCCATAAAAGTCAGCGCCCTGCCCCTGCTCCAGGCGATTTCCTTGCAGGCATTTTTAATAATAGCATGACGATCGGCCATGGTCAGCGCATCGGCATACTGAACATTGATTTCCTCCTGTCCGCTACAGGCTTCCCCCTTGGAATTCTCCACCGGGATACCTGCATCCTGCAGTCCGTTACGGATCGCGCGCATAACATCTTCTTCCTTGGTGGTCTGGAAGATATGGTAATCCTCGTTATAGGCGCTTATGGTTTTTAAACCTCGATAAGCCTTTTCCTGCGCGCCTTCAAAACTGTCATCAAACAGAAAAAATTCGAGTTCGGATGCCATCAAAGCTTTCATTCCCATGGCCTCGAGGCGCGCTACCTGCTTCTTCAATATTGCCCGAGGTGAATGCGTTACTTCCTCATGGCTGTGATGGTCGAGCAGATCGCATAACACCAGAGCAGTTCCCTCCAGCCAGCGCACGTATCGAAGTGTAGACAAATCCGGTTTCATGACATAGTCACCATAGCCTGCCTCCCAACTGGTTGATTTGTAGCCTTCCACGGTTTCCATTTCCATGTCAGTCGCCAACAGATAGTTACAGCTATGCGTCTCCTGCCAGGCATGATCGACAAAAAACTGCGCATGGAAGCGCTTTCCCATCAGTCTACCCTGCATATCCACCTGACAGGCCAGTACCGTATCGATATGACCGGAAGTGACTTCCTTTCTGAGTTGTTCGAGCGTGAGCATAGTGATTATTTCTTCTGGTTTTGTGTAGGGAAAAAATCACCCCGGCGTTGATACGCCGGGGTGGTCGATACTATCCGTAACGATAAGGACGTCCGGCTTTTTGCATGTCGGCGTTATATTTCTTGAAAATATCGACAACCTTTTTCTTGGTGGCCGATTCACTGGCAATTTCATCCCAGAACTTGACCGCGGCATTTTCAACCGTAGCCCATTCTTCATCCGGGATGGTTGTCAACTTCATCTTGGTGCCATCGACACGTAATGATGCTTCGCCGCCCCAGTACCACCATTGGCGATAATAGTGCGAGCTATCCATGGTGAGCCTAAGCAGTTCGCGGAGGTTATCCGGCAATTTGTTCCACTGATCCATATTAGCGAAGAACGAACCCGCCCAGGCGCCGGAGATATTATTGGTGAGGAAGTAGTCCGTGACATCCGCCCAGCCGACGGTATAGTCTTCGGTAATGCCCGACCAGGCGACACCATCGAGTTCGCCGGTTTGCACCGCGACTTCAATATCTTCCCAGGGCAGGGTTACCGGCACGACACCGAACTGGGTCAGGAAACGCCCGGCGGTGGGGAAGGTGAACACACGCTTGCCTTTCAAATCGGCGAGACTGTTAATGGGATCTTTGGTAGCAAAGTGGCAGGGGTCCCAGGCACCGGCAGAAATATGTTTCACCCCGACCTTGGAATATTCCGCATCCCAGATTTCATTCAAGCCATATTGATTAAACAATACCGGCACATCGAGCGAGTAACGGCTGCCGAACGGGAAGTAGCCGCCGAAAACGGTGACTTCGGTCGGCGATGCCATTGAGTCATCGTCTGACTGCACCGCATCGATAGTGCCCTTTTGCATGGCCCGAAAAAGCTCACCAGTAGGTACCAGTTGATCACCATAAAATAACTCAATCTGCATATCACTACCGGCGATCTTGTTGAATGAGTCAATGGCGGGTTTAATGACATGCGCCGCCAGCGAGGCGCCCGCATAAGTCTGCATGCGCCATTTAATGGTTGATTTGCTGGCCGCATGTACGGCTGGCGCACTTAGCGTAGCGGCGCCTGCCAGGCCAGCCCCCGCAGTTTTTAGAAATTTTCTTCTGCTATCTTTATCGGTAGTCATAGATTACTCCAGTTGGTTATGTATGAATGCTACTTATTCTATTCGCCGTCATTTCGATCTTGCTATCAACGAGCGTAAATAGACTCGGGAAGCCATAGTGCGATTTGCGGAAATACCATGACCAGCATTAACGCGACAATCATCGCCATGACAAAAGGTAAAATGGAACCGTAGATATCTCTGATGGTGATTTCGGGCGGCGCCATAGCGCGCATCAAAAACAGGTTATAGCCGAACGGTGGCGTCATATAGGCGATTTGCGTGGTAATGGTATAGAGCACGCCGTACCAGATTAGATTAAAACCCAGCGCATCGACCAACGGCACGTACAACGGTGCCACAATAACAAGCATCGCTGTGTCATCGAGAAAAGTGCCCATCAGAATAAAAGACAACTGCATGAGAATTAAAATGGTCCAGGGATTCAGGCCGAACTGTGTGGTAAATAAACTCTCGATTGCCTTGACCGCACCCAGACCATCAAACACCGCGCCAAAACCAAGTGCTGCAAGAATGATCCACATAAACATGCAGGAAATGGCCAGGGTCTGCCTTACCGAGGTCTCGAAAACTTCTCGATTCATGCGACCCTTGATGACCGCTACTGTAAAAGCAGTCATCGCTCCGATGGCTGAACTCTCAACCAGGCTGGTCCAGCCATTGACGAAAGGCACCATCATCGCTGCAAAGATCAATATCGGTAACAACCCTGCGTGCAACAGACGTAGCTTTTCTCGCATCGGTACATCGCGTTCCTCCTTGGGTAATACCGGACCAAGCTCGGGCTGCAGGCGACAGCGAATAGCAATGTAGAGAATAAATATTGCCGCCATCATTAAGCCGGGTACCACGCCCGCGAGCCAGAGTTGCCCAACCGGCTGCCGCGCAATCATCGCGTATAAAACCAGTACTACCGAGGGTGGCACCAGAATGCCAAGCGACGAACCGGCCTGTATTACCCCGGTTACCATGCGTTTGTCGTAACCTCTTCGCAGTAATTCCGGTAACGCGATAGTGGCGCCTATGGCCATACCCGCTACCGATAAACCATTCATCGCGGAAACCAGCACCATGAGCCCTATGGTACCGATGGCCAGTCCACCGTGAACCGAACCCATCCACACATGAAACATTCGATAAAGGTCGTCTGCAATTTTTGATTCCGACAATATGTAGCCCATGAAAATAAACATCGGCAAAGTCAGCAATGGATACCATTTCATTAATTTCATCGCCGATGAGAAAGGAATATCCGAGCCACCGGTTCCCCATAGCGTAATCGCGGCGACCGCCGCAACGGTACCAATTGCACCGAATACGCGCTGCCCTGTAAACAGCATCAACATCATAGAAGAAAACATCAACAAAGCGATCAATTCATAGGACATCAGATTTCCTCTCCTCGAATTTTCGCAATGTCTTTGATCAGTTCGCAGGTCGATTGCAACAGCATTAGCACAAAACCGACACACATAGTGATTTTTATCGGCCACATATATGGCCGCCATGCCGAATAGCTGCGTTCGTTATATTGAATCGAATACTGGGTGCTATCGATCGCCCCCCATAGCAAAACACCGAGATAAAAAATCAGGAACAGTACGGTAACAGCATCAAACATGGCCTTTTTTCGAATCGACCAGGGTGCATAAAACAAATCCATGCGTACGTTGGAACCGAGCTGGATAGAATAAGGACCACCAAGAATATAATAGGCCACCATCGCAAACTGAGCCATTTCCAGTGTCCACAGAGACGGCAGGAAGAATGTCTTCGAAATCGATGACCAGAGTAAAATTCCCACCATGAGAAATATGCCGTACATGACAATACGACCGACTCGATAATTAATCGCCTCGACAAACCGTACGTACTGCTTAATGAATCCCGGCATAATGTATCCCCCTATCTGCCCATGATGTCGCTAAGCGACTTTTGCAACAGGGCGTAGAGTCGCTGGGCCCATAACATATGAGAATCGGCATTGCTGAGCAGGTCATTACGCACCTCAAACATGACATTTAGTAATCCATTGTTAACACCATGCTTTATCAGCGTATGAGTAACGCCGTCGGCCGGTGTATAGGGTTCATTCCTCGCTGAGCTGAACTGGGTTTCAGATTTGCTTTGCTCGAGTAAAGCATCAGCCAGACGACTGTCTGTATCGTGTAACACACCCAGATCGACATGGCGTTGCTGCTCTTTATACACGGGTGTAAAACTATGTATGGTTACTATTATGGGATTTACTCCAGCCGATTTCCGTTTCATCACAAACTTTTCTATCGCATCTTCAAAGGGCCAGTAGATTTCCTCATAGCGCTTTTGTCGATTCTCTGCATCGAGATTGATATTGCCGGCGATGATTACATTATCGCTCTCTGTGACTATCACGTCAGCAGCTTCAAATGCCCGATTACAGTCGCATACCAGGCGAGAATAACGCTGCATAATTAAAGGCGCATCGAGCAATCCGGATAGTAGTCGAGATAACTCAGCCACCCCCAGATCCCAGGCAATATGTGACGACATGGATTCGTCATCGAGGCCGAGCGAACCGGTGAATTGTGGTAATTGACGGCCGGCATGTTCAGCTATCAGAATCACATCACTGACACCATCGGCATTTTCGAGCAATACCGGATGGGCGTCGGTGACCAGAGACTCAGTCTTATCAACCATCGTATTTCACAGTTCCAAAATTTCACAGATCAGTAATTTGTAATAATTTTTACAAACAAATATAATTCTGTCAAATTTATTACAATCTGGTTTTCAGTGACAGTTGCCGAAAAAATTCGATCCCGGTACGATCTATTCACACCAGCCGAGCGCGAACTGGCAAACGCGCTAATTTCAAATTATCCGATGGCAGGTCTGGGAACCATAATGGAGCTGGCGAACACGGCCGGGGTTTCCACGCCGACTGTTATGCGAACCATCAAGAAACTCGGTTTCGGCGGATTTCCTGCATTTCAGGCAGCTTTACACGACGAACTTAATGAAACACTTTCCGACCCCATAAACAAACACGATCAATGGGCTAACGACGTACCTGCCGAGCATATACTGAATCAGTTTGCCACCGCGATAACGCATAATCTGCGGCAATCACTGAAACAGGTCGATCACAAAT
Source organism: Gammaproteobacteria bacterium (assembly GCA_024222685.1). GTDB lineage: Bacteria > Pseudomonadota > Gammaproteobacteria. Next base: position 7,189 of record JAAEOZ010000585.1, read on the forward strand.
CATTCGATGATGTCGTTGAACTACTAACCGAAAAGCAACATAGCATTCACATTGTCGGAGGGCGCATAACGCATGCCTTTGCGGATTATCTGCAAACTCATTTGCAGGTCATCCGCAAGGATATTCAGATGCTACCGGCATCGTCTGGACTCTGGCCACACCATCTCCTGAATGTCGATGAGGGAGATGTGCTGGTTATATTTGATATTCGACGATACGAAGCCGATCTACTCGAACTCGCCAAACTGGCGAATCAACGAAAGGTAAAAATCGTATTGTTTACCGACCAGTGGTTATCGCCAATTACCAGCTATGCGACACACTACTTCAGCAGCCGCATCGAAGCACCTTCGGGCTGGGACTCCGGTGTAGTGACACTGTTTCTTATCGAGTCGATTATTGCCGCAATGGAAGAGATACTCTGGCCGGAAACCAGTTCGCGTCTGAAGGAACTTGAGGATATCTTTAATTTTACCGGGCGGTTCAAGCGTTGATGCCCATAATTGCTTTCACCTCAAGAAACTCTTCCATACCCCAGTGACCACTTTCGCGTCCATTTCCGGATTGCTTGTATCCTCCAAATGGAGTGCTGGCATCGCCACCATGGTAATTTACCGAGATTTGTCCTGCCCTTATTCTCTTTGCGACTTCTACCGCGTGCACTTCATTGTCTGAACTGATATAACCAGCGAGCCCATAGTCCGTATCATTTGCAATCTCGATTGCGTGCTCCTCATCGTCATATCCGATAATTGCGATTACCGGACCAAAAATTTCTTCGCGCGCGATAGTCATTTCGTTGGTGACATCAGCGAATACTGTCGGTTTTACATAGTAGCCACTAGCAAGATGATCAGGACGCCCCAACCCTCCAGCGACAAGGGTGGCTCCCTCATTAATTCCAATCTTGATGAGGTCTTGAATTTTGTCAAACTGGATTTTGTTTACAACTGGGCCCAGGTGATTTCCTTCAATCGAAGGGTCATCCACATGAATATCGTTTGCCGCCGCGAGTGCCGCTTCTATGGCTTGATGCATGGACTCTTTCGGAACCAGCATTCTGCTGGGCGCATTGCATGATTGGCCACTATTGCTCATACAATGATAAACCCCATTTTTAACGGCGCTTGAAATATCAGTGTCGGCAAGAATAATGTTGGCAGATTTACCGCCTAATTCCTGCCCGACGCGTTTAACTGTATTGGCAGACGCTTTCGCTACAGCAATCCCACCCCTTGTCGATCCCGTGAATGACATCATATCTATTCCA
>JAAEOZ010000586.1 GCA_024222685.1 Gammaproteobacteria bacterium
ATAAAACCGATTGATTGGGTTTATTCGGTAATCACCGGCATTTCCTTCGAGGCACGCCGGGTCAGCAATTCACATCCGTGTTCGGTGATCACCAGGTTTTCTTCATGTACCAGCATCTTGCCGGGCGCGAATTCCATGCCCGGCTCGATGGTCATCACCATGCCCGGTTTGAGCAGGGTTTTATCCCCCGGCATATTTGACGGTGGTTCGGTGAGGTGCATGCCGAGGCCATGACCGGAGCGGCCTACATCGTTGCCAGGGGCGGCACCCGCAGCTACAAGTACCTTATTCTGAGCTGCCCATAAATCCTCCGATGTGATACCCGGCCGTGCCGCGTCTATGCCTGCCTGGGTGGCATTCCAGACGACTTCGTGGGCACGTTTGGCGTCGTCGTTGATATGCCCAAAGGCGAAGTTTCGATCGAAGTCGCAAAAGTAGGCATCGAACTGTAACCCGGTATCGATGAACATGATTTGCCCGTCAATCTGAGGCGTTTCCTGTGGACCGACAATAATCTGAGAGTAGCCACCGGGGCCGGAACAGACCGATACAAACGGCGCATTGTCGGCTCCGCATTCAAATGCTGACTTGCGAAATTCTCGTGCCATATCAACTTCGGTGTCGCCATATCGAAGCTTTTGCAGAAACAGGTCGAAAGCGTCACTGCCAATACGGCAGGCTTCGCGCACTTTGTCGATCTCGAGTTCTGATTTGACCATGCGTAAGCCCCATACCAGTGCCGAACCATCAACGAATTCAATACCTGAAATATTTTTTCGTAGGCGGTCAAAATCGAGAATTGGCATGCGGATAATCGACTCGCGCCCCATTTCCCAGCCGATTTTACCGAAACGGCGTGGTAGCGATGTGAGCAGGTTCTGCAGCAGGCTGACACCATCGTCTTCCGGACAGGGTGCAGGCCATGTACGGATCTCGGTTACCCAGGTGGTTTCCATCGCCGGCCCGCCGATTGTCGGCACAGCGGCAATGGGCAGCCCTTCGCGTGGAACGATTAGGAAGAACGGTCGTGTCGGGCTTTCCCAGAATTGAGAATTAAAACCAGAAAAATAGCGAAAGTTCTGGGGCGTGGTTAATACGATGCCATCCATTTCGCAGGCATGCATCTCGGCCTGTGCTTTGGCGACACGTTGTTCAAATTCTTTCTGCGGAAAGCCGCGGGCTGTGGTGATTTGAGACATCAGATTGGCTTAATATTTATAATAGTGTTTGTTCAAATACTCGACGACGTCGGAAACTTCTTCATCAAACCACATAAGGCCAAGATTATTCTTACAGAAATTGACCTGCGCGACCAATCGGGGTTTAGACGAAACTTTCCGATCTTCGCGGCTATAAATCGATGAGTCGTGACAGCCCGTACATTTCTCTGAATGCTGCAGTTCGCCATTAAACAGATCTGCGGCATAGAGATATGTTGTGCTACACAGGAATAGACTGATGGACAGGAATATTTTCATACCAGGACTGAATTTATCGAATATCGCGTTATTCTTCAAATTAATATTAAGATATGTTTAAAATAAGTTGTATTGACAACTTGACTAATTTAATTAAACTAAACGAACCATGTCCCTCAATACTAATTCGCCAATACCTTTATATCGTCAGCTGGCTCAGCGTCTTCGGGGTCATATCGAGCGTGGTGACATTGCGGTAAGCCAGAAAATCCCATCAGAAAATGAACTGGCCAGTGAGTATGGTATCGGGCGACCTACGGTCCGACAGGCGACCGATTTGCTGGTGCGGGAAGGGGTGTTACAACGTCGACGGGGTGCAGGTACATTTGTGCTACCAGCTGGCCGTCGTATCGATCTGTTCTCGCTTGCTGGAACCAGTGCGGCGCTGAAGGAACTGGATTTACCAGTGCAAATAGAACTGCTGGAAGAGCAGCGTCGAGTAGTCGGGCCGACTTTTCTGCCAGCAGGACTGTGTGGAAAATCGGTATTCAAGGTAAGCAGGCTCAGTCGAATCGAATCACAGCCAGTGTTACTTGAATTGTTTTATCTTGATGCCGAAATATTCGATGGTCTCGAACGATTTGATCTTCAACATGCATCGCTTTCTCAAATTGCACGTGAGCATTATTTTCTCGATGCCAGCAGCGCAGATCAGGACTTTGAAGTCATCAGCATCGATGCCGACAAGGCAGAATTACTCAAACTCAGGAAAGGTAGCCCGGTGCTTAAAGTCAGCCGTAGAATACATTTTGGCGAGCATAGAGAAGCCATATACGCTGAAATCTTCTGCCGTACCGATCGTTATCGATTTTCTCAGACTATTACCACATCCGATTTACAGAAAAAGGAATCCGACTATGCAGAATAGAGGTTATTACGATCAGTTCGGTGGTGCATTCATCCCCGAAATACTGGTGCCGACTTTCGATGAACTCGAACGCTCATTCAATGATGCAAAAGACGATCCGGCGTTCTGGCAGGAATATAAAGATCTGATGTCTACTTATTCCTGTAGACCGACACCGCTAACCTATGCGGAAAATCTCAGCAAGCATTTCGGCGGTGCGCAGTTATATATCAAACGAGAGGATCTCAATCATACCGGTGCGCATAAGGTTAATAATGTGATGGGTCAGGGATTGCTCACGCAGCGTATGGGCAAGACCCGCGTAATTGCCGAAACCGGAGCAGGGCAACATGGCGTAGCGACTGCGACCATGGCGGCAAAATTCGGTTTTGACTGCACCATTTACATGGGTGAGGTTGATGTTGAGCGACAACGCCCGAATGTGTTCTGGATGGAACGAATGGGTGCCGAAGTGATACCGGTACGAGATGGCAGTCGAATTCTAAAAGACGCAATTAATGAGGCCTTCCGTGACTGGGTAAGTAACATGGATAACACGCATTATGTGCTCGGCACCGCTTGCGGCCCCCATCCTTTCCCGCAGATGGTAAGCTGGTTTCAGTCGATAATCGGTATCGAGGCTCGAGAGCAGATTTTGCGCTATGCCGGTAAGTTACCGCGGCGGGCCTATGCCTGTGTTGGTGGCGGTTCAAATGCGATGGGCTTATTCAGTGGATTCTTCGATGATCCTGAAGTTGAACTTGTCGGCGTTGAGGCCGGCGGGCGTGGCAGGGGAATCGGTGAACATGCCTCCAGGCTCGCCTATGATGATGCCTCAATCGGTGTCGCACAGGGTTATAAAACCTATTTTCTACAGGATGACGATGGCCAGATGCAGGAAACCCATAGTGTTTCCGCGGGCCTCGACTATGTCGGTGTATCACCGATTCTATCCAGTTTTTATGAAAGCGGCAGGGTCCGTTTCGAAGCAGCATCCGATCAGGAAGTCATCGATGCGATGAGTTTAACCGTTCAGCGCGAGGGATTGATTCCGGCACTGGAGTCATCGCATGCCTTCGCCCAGGCATTCAGGGAGCTAGCTGATATGGATACTGAAGATGTCGTAATCATTAATCAGTCGGGTCGTGCCGATAAGGATATTTTTACTGTCGCAGATGCACTTAAGGATCCTGCATGGGAAGCTTTTATTATCGCCAAGGCGGAGGAATACAAAAATGCTTGAGCAATATATCCGATCGCGCCGCGAGCAAAAAGACCTGCTGTTAATGACGCATATTGTACTCGGCTATCCGAGTTTCGATGATTCCTTACGCATGGTCGAAGTCATGGTTGAGGCCGGTGTCGACCTGATGGAGCTGCAGATCCCGTTCTCTGAACCGATGGCCGATGGTCCGGTTATCCTCAAGGCGAATGCTGACGCTCTGAGTGCCGGTGCGCGTGTTGACAGGAGTTTTGAGCTTGCCGAAAAAATTAGTGCCAGCTTTGATATCCCGTTTCTATTCATGACTTATTACAATATTCTGTTTCATAGAGGTGTCGAAGCATTTGTCAGGCAAATGGCTGAGATTGGCATACGTGGGTCTATAGTCCCCGACCTGCCACCGGAAGAGGGTAGCGATTATCTGGCGGCGATGAAAAATAATTCACTGGCTCCGATACATATTTTCACACCGAATAGCAGTGATCAACGTTTAGTTCTGTTAAGTGATAAGAGCGCAGGTTTTATCTATGCTGTAGCGCGCAAGGGTGTCACCGGTAAAGCGACTGCTTTTTCAGATGATTTAGGTGAATATCTTTCCCGCTGCCGGGCTGCAACATCGCTGCCGTTAGCGCTTGGCTTTGGTGTCAAGTCACGCGAGGATGTCGATTTTATTCGTGGTAAGGCAGATATCGCGGTAGTCGGTTCTGAAACTATACGTGTACTCGATTGTCAGGGCATCGATGCAGTCGGGCCGTTTATTTCACAGTTGGTGGGCTGATATGCGACTATTGAAATTCAGAATTATTATAATCAGCTAGCACTGGCGTATAATAGACTCTTTTTAAGGGAGCATATTTATGACTCGTGAAGTTGTTGTGTTAAGTGCAGTACGTTCAGCAGTTGGTACTTTTAGTGGTGGGTTGAGCACTATCGAACCTGCCGAACTTGCCGGGCAGGTAATGAAAGAAGCTGTTGCTCGTTCGTCGGTTAATCCCGAGCAAATTAATTATGTAACCGTTGGTAACTGTATTCCAACTGAGTCGCGTTATGCTTACGTCGCGCGCGTTGCTTCAATCCAGGCCGGGTTGCCAATGGAGTCGGTTGCTATGGCCGTTAACCGGTTGTGTAGTTCGGGTTTACAGGCTGTGGTAACCACATCGCAGTCGATTATGCTAAATGACTGTGATTATGGCGTCGGTGGTGGAGTTGAAGTCATGTCACGTGGCGCTTACCTGTCACCTGCGATGCGTACCGGAGCCCGTATGGGTGATACCCAATTGCTGGACACTATGGTTGCAGCACTGACAGATCCTTTCGGCGTGGGCCACATGGGTATTACCGCTGAGAATCTGGTAGACAAGTGGGGATTGACCCGCGAAGAGCAGGATGAATTTGCCGCGGAATCGCATCGTCGTGCCGCGCTGGCAATTGAAGAAGGCCGTTTCAAGGATCAAATTGTTCCGATTGTTCAGTCAACCCGTAAAGGCGACATAACTTTCGATACCGACGAGCATGTTAAGCCTGGAACAACCGCAGAAAAGCTTTCCGGAATGCGCCCGGCATTCAAAAAAGATGGCTCGGTCACTGCTGGTAATGCTTCAGGCATTAACGATGGTGCTGCATTCCTTGTACTCGCAGCAGCCGAAGCGGCAGAAAAGGCCGGTGAAAAGCCAATGGCTCGGCTGGTATCCTATGCAGTTGCCGGTGTGCCGAATGAAATTATGGGTGAAGGTCCAATCCCGGCTTCTAAACAGGCATTAAAGAAAGCCGGTATGACACTGGATCAGATGGATGTTATTGAGTCCAATGAAGCCTTTGCTGCGCAAGCATTGGCGGTAGCCAAAGGACTTGAACTTGATCTGGAAAAAACTAATCCAAATGGAGGAGCGATTGCACTCGGCCATCCCATAGGTGCCTCTGGGGCAGTACTCGCGACCAAGGCGATATACGAACTTCATCGCACCGGTGGTCAGTATGCTCTGGTTACGATGTGTATTGGTGGTGGTCAGGGTATTGCGGTTGTTTTCGAACGCCTATAGCGTTTAAGGCGATAATCTGTTTAAAAGGACGGTCAGCAATGCCCGTCCTTTTTTATGTCTGAATTTTCTTTAGGTTCATTAGAATCTATCACTGTGGGTTCGGCTAATACCTGGCTTACTTCGACATTTTTCATATTGGACAAAAGCCAGCCAGGTTTAAAGAGGCGGATGTTCAGGTATTAATAATGGTGCAACTGTCGCATTACTGGCCGCTGTCAGTCCTGAGGATGTGGTAATATCTGCTGGTATCAACGCTAAATCCCAGCGTCCTATGGCGATTCGATTCAGGCCCATGTTTTCTGCTTTTGTTGAATATCTATTTTCTGTGGTGTTGCGTCAGTACTATAATAATACGCCAAAAAGGTGTCCGGCTAGTTCTAAAATGCCCAGATGCCAGCCGGATAAATTCGGGTGCTGGATAAGGTCTATTACAAACAATAGAGAATTAAATTATGCCTTTTATGCGGGTTCGAGTTTTATTCATGGTAGTCGGATTGATATCTCTTTCTTCGGCCCTGGCAGGTAAAAATGCCAAAGTTGAGGCCCGGATTGAGGCTGTTATTAGTCATGTTGTCGAACCGACCATTGACCAGAAGCGTAGCAGAATTCCAGGTATACACAAGTCAGACGGTTAATCGTTAGTGATTGATGTTTTCTGGATGGTGATTGTCAATCGAAGCATATCGAGCAAGATTTTTAACGGGAAAATCCTTCGGCTCCTAATTCTTTTTTTTGTGCTGCTCGGCCTGTATTGCTGGCAGGGACTGTCGATTGCCAGTCCTGGCGGTCAAAAATTTAACGATCTCGACGGCTTATGGAATTACTATAACTATACCTATATATCCGGGGGCCGCGTCGTCTCTCTGGATGAGGGGGGCATTACTACCTCGGAAGGTCAGAGCTACGCCATGTTGCGGGCGGTTTGGAGTGGCGATCGTGAAACCTTTGACTCGGTCTGGGCCTGGACACAAAAAAATCTGCTGCGACTAGATAACCTGTTTTCCTGGAAATGGAAAAATACAATCCTCGATAAGAATGCAGCAACTGACGCCGAT
>JAAEOZ010000587.1 GCA_024222685.1 Gammaproteobacteria bacterium
CAGGTGCCGTCCAGGCCAATTGTAATTGAATGGACAGGCTGGTCGAATTGGGGAATATCATACTCCCATTGACTTTCATGGCATTGAGCAATCGAACCGACAAAATCACTGAGCTTCTTGGCATAATTGCGGGAAAGATTCCGGCCATTGCACTCACGCAAATCTTCACTGATCGCGTCAGCTCCGAAACTGGCGTATTTTCCGGAGACGATCTGGGCGTATCGTGGTGTAGAATTTAAAACCATCCGGGCATCTGTTTCCAGCGGCACATAACAGCGTCCGCCCTTGGAAGTTTGATAAACATTGCGCTCAACGGAAACCGGCCCATAAGGTGTTTCATAGGTTTGAGGTGATCGGACCCGAACGGTGTGTTTAACACCGTTGACGCGGATCGGCTCGCCGTCAGTGTCAAACTGCTCGAGAATCGGGCCCATGGCAACCTTCCCGGCCTCATTCAATGATTGCTGCAACGCCTGCTCATCATCCATAATAGCACCGGTTAATTTAACCGTAAATTGCACTGTCACTTCTTGCCCTTCATGCTTAATAAGTTCTGCTAACATCAAATCAATCTCCGTCAATATTAATAGTCG
>JAAEOZ010000588.1 GCA_024222685.1 Gammaproteobacteria bacterium
ACACTGCCTTACATGTCGTTACAAATTCAGGCGGTGACAAGTACCCTGCAGATTATGACTAGCGATGGGCAGCCCGTATTAATTGCATTCGGCTTCTGTCTGACCATGGCATTATTTTCGATGCTGTTCGGTGCCCGGCATATTTCATTGCGTGAAAAACATCAGGGCCTGGTTGTCGCTATAGCATTTGAATCGCTGATAAAACTCGTGGCGTTATTAACGGTTGGACTATTTGCAGTTTTTGGAATCTTTGGCGGCTTCGGCGAATTGAACAAGTTTCTGCTACTTCATCCCGAAGCTAAGACGGCATTGTTCCAGCCAATTATCGAAGGTCCCTGGGCAACGTTAATGCTGCTATCATTCGCCGCAGCTTTTTTACTGCCGCGGCAATTCCACATGCTTTTTGTAGAAAGTATGGAACAGAAGAATTTGGAGACAGCGAGCTGGGCATTTCCATTGTTTCTGCTGCTTTTAAACCTTTCTATCCCCCCAATCCTGTGGGCAGGCCAATCGCTGAATTTAGATATACCTGCCGACCTTTATGTGCTCGGGATAACTCTAGATAGCGGCAGTACTATATTGCCAGTTCTAACTTTTATCGGTGGTCTTTCTGCCGCTAGTGCGATGATTATCGTTACAACACTGGCTCTCTCAACAATGTGTATGAACCATCTAGTGTTACCGGCAAGTTTTCCACCCCGATTTTCCGGCGGCACCAATATGTATCATTGGTTATTATGGGGACGTCGAGTAGTCATTATTCTGATTATAGCCTGCGGTTTTGGCTTTTACCTTTTGCAACAACGAAATCAGGGACTTGCAGGCCTCGGCCTGATTTCGTTTGTGGCAGTTGCACAATGCCTTCCGGGAATAGTTGGGCTGCTATACTGGCAAAGAGCCAGTAAGTCCGGGTTTATTGCGGGGCTCATAGTCGGTGGAACTATCTGGGCGGTAACTCTAATGGTGCCGCTGATTGAAAGAGCAGGCATTATTCATTCACCCTATTTCTGGCTGCTCGATCTATCTATGCCCGTCACTGATAGTGCTATCTGGTCACTATTATTTAACAGCCTTACATTTGTAATCGTGACACTACTCAAACCACAGCAGGAAGAAGAGCGTGAAGTCGCAGAGGCCTGTTTTCGTCAGGGATTTCTTATTCCAGAGGGTGCATTAGCCGCGACCTCTGTAACTGAATTCGAACAACAGCTGGGAAAAGTAATTGGTGCCGACATTGCACGAAGTGAAGTCAGTCGGGCAATTGCCGACCTCGGTCTTCATGAGCCGCAGATTGAAAAGAATGCGCTTAATATGCTGCGCGGTCAGATCGACCGAAACCTGTCAGGACTGGTCGGCCCGGTATTATCACGAATGATCGTAAACGAACACCTGCAAATCGACAGGGCCACAAAATCCGCGCTGGCAGACACGATTCAGTTTGTCGAACATACTCAGAAGAAAAGTCGCAGCGAATTGAAGGGCGTATCTAATGAGCTTGACTCATTACGTCGTTTTCATTTTCAGGTTTTACAGGACTTGCCACTAGGTGTTGTTTCTATCGATCATGGACTAAATATTGTTAGCTGGAACAAGGCAATGGAAAAAATTACCGGCATTGAGCAAGAAACAGTAATTGCTTTACCTCTACAGCAAATAAATAATCCCTGGCGCGATACCTTACTTGATTTTGTTGATAGTAAGGAATTTCATATCGGTAAATTTAAACTTATAATCAACGACAAACCACTGATTCTCAACCTGTTTAAAGCAGTTGTGAGTAACGATCTTGAGCGCGATAGCGGTATTGCAATTCTTATCGAAGATCACAGTAAACGCTATACTCTTGAAGAGAAACTCGCTCACAGCGAACGGCTCGCATCGATCGGTCAACTGGCGACAGGTGTTGCACATGAAATCGGCAATCCGGTTACCGGCATTGCCTGCCTGGCACAGGATATCCAGGCAGATAGCGATTCCCCGGAACAGATACGTAAAAGTTTAAGGCAAATATTGACCCAAACTGAGCGTATTACCAACATTGTCAGTTCATTAGTGAACTTCAGCCATACAGGAGCGCCTGTCGATCAACCGATGGAACCGGTAAACCTGCACAACGCGATTTACGAAGCAATCAAACTGGTCTCATTGAGTCGAGAAGGCAAACAGCTCACTTATTTAAACCAGTGTGACAAAGACATTCAGATTCAGGGATTTTCTCAAAAACTTGTTCAGGTATTTGTCAATCTTCTTTCCAATTCAACCGATGCTTCCTGTGAGGGCCAGTCAATCACAATCGAAAGTGAAATAAATGATCATCGTGTACTCGTAAAAATCAAAGATCAGGGTGAAGGAATACGTGAAGAGCATTTATCCAAATTATTCGATCCGTTCTTCACTACAAAAATCGTCGGTGCAGGCACCGGGCTAGGCCTGGCACTAACCTATAGCATCATCCAGGAACATGACGGTAATATTTCAGTTGAGAGTATATTCGGATCGGGCAGTCAGTTTGAAATTGATTTACCTTTTGAGCAATCACCTGCGATAAACTGACATGAGCCAGATATTAATTGTCGAAGACGAGCCGATTATTCAGGAAACTCTGAAACGCCTTTTGGAGCGTCAGGGTCATGATGTAACCGCCGCAGGCTCAATTAGCGAGACCGAAAATCTCGCACTCAACACATTTGATTTAATCATTTCCGACCTACGCCTTCCAGGCGAACCGGGTACTTCATTGATTACTCGTGCAGCACCAGTCCCGGTGCTCATTATGACCAGCTATTCAACCGTTCAGTCGGCAGTTGACGCTATGAAACAGGGTGCAATCGATTATATCGCCAAACCCTTTAACCACGATGAAATGATCATTACGGTAAAACGTATTCTCGATAAGTCTGTTGTCGAACAACAAAACACGCTTCTACAGAAAGAAGTCGCTCGGGATTATCCGGTAGAGAGCATGATCGCAAACTGCGATCCGATGCAGGAAGTGTTACATAAAATCGATCGAGTCTCTCCTACAGATGCGACAGTGCTGATTCTTGGTGAAACCGGAACGGGCAAGGAACTCGTGGCCCGTGCCATTCAGGCGCAAAGTGATCGATGTAATCGACCACTGATCAGTGTCAATTGCGCCGCAATTGCAGACAACCTGATCGAGTCTGAGTTATTCGGACACGAGAGAGGGGCATTTACCGGGGCCCTGCAAACCAAAAAGGGCTTAATAGAAGCGGCGAACGGAGGCACATTGTTTCTCGATGAAATCGGCGAGTTGCCACTCGAAGCACAGGCCAGTTTATTACGTTTTTTGCAGGACAGCGAAATTCGTCGAGTTGGTGCCAATAAAATGATCAAGGTGGACGTTAGAATTCTGGTTGCAACCCATAAAAATCTCCAACGCATGGTTGACGATAAACTATTTCGTGAAGACTTATATTATCGACTCAATGTATTTGAATTACATTTGCCACCACTGAGATTACGCAGCGATGATATCCGTTCGCTAGCTGATGCAATTCTTAAGAAGATGGCAAACAGAACACATCGACCCCCGATGACATTTAGTGCCACAGCATACCTGTCTATGGAAAGATATAGCTGGCCGGGGAATGTAAGAGAACTCGAAAATGTCATAGAACGAGCTGTCATCTTATGTCGTGACAGTGTTATCGATATTCAGGATCTGGCTCTAAATAAAAACGAATCAGAAAAACAGCAACCCACGTACGAGTTTGAGAACAAACTTTCTCTCGATGAATATTTTGTCAGCTTCGTCAAACGCTTTCAATCTGAGTACAACGAAACAGAGCTCGCAAAGCTACTTGGTATAAGCAGGAAGAATCTCTGGGAAAGACGTCAAAGGCTGGACATTCCGGCCAGGAAATAAATGAATCCAGCTTCATGGCTGGATCAATTACTACCCGATTGTGCTAGCAAGCGAGTTTCGGCCAGCTTTATTTGAAGTTTTGCAGCCTCGCTTCGTAAGTAGCTAACCCGCCCCGACTCTTCAGGTAAATTTTCAATTCTTCGAAGATTATCCTCAATGTTAAAAATTCTACGAACCAGTCTGGCTTCATCAATTGCCAGACTAAGATTGGCGAGAACACGTTTGCTACCTGCATTATCTGAGAGTATTTGGGCCTGGGTCATTATTGATTCTCATCTCTTTAGTAATTATAACTAGATCGGCTTAGTAGTCGCACTAATATGCCTGTTTTCTTACTAAATCGAAATCGCTATAAGCAATTGTATTTGTAGGACAAAACTGACAGTTCCAACTTTTTATTACTCCACACATAACGCTAAATCCCGAATCTGTCCTCAACATAAATTTATAATCCAGATATTGACAGGAATCATAATAATACTTAATAATTGAAATATCGTATAAAAAAAATAATTATTATTGATTTAGTTAATATAGTTATAACTTCAGGTACTTAATCATATTTCGAGGTACATCGATGGCAAATACTTACTACAAGCAAAATCATCTGAAAAAACTTCGCGCCTTTTGCCAGACTGCAAAACTCGGCAGTATGACGCGTGCGGCGGAATCATTATTTGCCAGTCAACCAACCATTTCGTTACAAATTCACGCACTCGAAGAAGAGATGGATACCACATTATTTGAACGTTGTGGTCCTAAACTCACACTCACAACTGAAGGTTCAATTCTCTACGATCTTTGCCTGCCGCATGTACAGGGCATCGACAGACTTAAGGAAACATTCGATGCCCATTGTGGAAATCTCACCTCTGGCGAATTAAACGTTGCCGCTGGAGAATCAACAATACTTTATATTCTGCCGACACCGGTTCGAGAGTTCAGCGAGCAATACCCTGCTATTAAATTAAGACTTTCAAATGAGACTGGGCGCGATGGCATGGAGTTACTTCGCAGCGATAAAGTAGATTTTGCCGTAGGCTCAATGCTAGAAGTACCTGAAGATCTCATATATGCGCCAATTGTAACTTACAATCCGGTAATCATTACTCCCCCCAACCATCCCTTATCGAGAATGGAAAAGGTTACCATTAAAGATATTGGAAAATATGGCCTGATCCTGCCACCGAGACATCTGAGTACCTGGCATATCGTCAAGATGGTGTTTGCTCAGCACAACGTCAGTTTCCAGGTCACACTTGAAGCCGGTGGCTGGGAAGTCATTAAACGCTATGTCAGCCTGGGCCAGGGTATATCTATAGTTACCGATGTCTGTATTACTGAGCAGGATCGTGAATCCATGAGTATTATTCCCATCGATCAATACTTCCCCAAGCGTAGTTACGGCATAGTCACACGTAAGGGAAAGTTTCTTTCTGCTCCGGCAAAGCGATTTATCGAAATCATGAATGAGAATTTCGGGAAAACTGTTAATAACCATTAATTGTTGACAATTCATGCAATTTTTGCAATTTTATAGTGAGTATTGTGTTTTCTAACAACATATTGTCAACAATCAATAAATATAATAAAATTGCAGAAATTTTCTCGAAGCACTTTAATAGATTCACATGACTCAGAGGGGCAAATATGTCGTATCAAACTGAATATCAGGCATCGATCGAAAATCCTGTCAAGTTCTGGGGCGAAAAATCGAGTTTAATCGACTGGTTTAAGGCCCCGGAGGATATGTTAAAAACAGATGAACACGGCATCCAGCACTGGTATGCCGATGGTGAGCTTAATACCTGCCATCTCGCGCTTGATTATCATGTCGCGAACGGCCGTGGAGATCAACTGGCGCTCATATACGATTCACCCGTAGCAGGGCAGAAAAAATCTTTTACTTTTACTGAGTTACGCGATCAGGTAGCTTTGTGCGCAGGTATGCTGAAAAACCTTGGTGTCGAAAAAGGCGATCGCGTGGTTATTTACATGCCGATGATTCCTGAAGCAGCAGTATCTATGTTGGCCTGCGCTCGACTTGGTGCGATTCATTCAGTGGTATTTGGTGGATTCGCACCACCTGAGCTTGCAGTTCGCCTCGATGATGCTGAACCAAAGGTAGTTATGACAGCCTCCTGCGGAATTGAAATTGCAAGAGTTATCGAATATAAGCCGCTGGTCGACGAAGCTATTCGTATCGCTAATCACACTCCCGAAGCCTGTATAGTACTACAACGTCCACAGGCTACTGCAAGCATGGATGCCAGTCGCGACCATGACTGGCAAACCTGTATGCAAAAATCGCAACCAGCAGACTGCGTAGCAGTAAAAGGTAGCGATTTGCTATACATTCTTTACACTTCTGGCACCACCGGGAAACCCAAAGGTGTGATACGCGAAAATGGCGGCCACGCAGTCGCCATGAAATACAGCATGAATGCTATTTACGATATGCAACCAGGTGATGTGTTCTGGGCGGCTTCTGATGTAGGCTGGGTAGTAGGTCATTCCTATATCGTATATGCACCGTTAATACATGGTTGTACAACAATCATGTACGAGGGTAAGCCAATCATGACTCCAGATGCAGGCGCCTTCTGGCGGGTTATTTCAGAATACGGCGTTAAATCTTTGTTTACCGCTCCCACCGCTTTTCGAGCAATCAAAAAGGAAGATCCGAATGGTGAACTATCCAGACAATACGATCTCTCCTGTTTGAAGACAATATTCGCTGCCGGAGAAAGGCTCGACCCGCCAACCTACGAATGGTTGAGCGATACATTTAAATTACCCGTACTCGATCACTGGTGGCAAACCGAAACCGGGTGGGCAATTGCATCAAACATGTTCGGACTCGAACCTATGCCGCCTAAATCAGGCTCATCTACTGTACCTGTTCCCGGTTTTAATATTGATATACTGGACGAAGCAGGTAACAGGCTGGGGAATAACGAGCAGGGATTTATTGCTATAAAATTGCCACTCCCGCCCAGTTGCCTGACTTCTATCTGGGGTGATGTTGATCGCTTTAAAGAAGCCTACCTGCAAACTTTTCCAGGATATTTTGCAACGGGTGACGGAGGCTATTTCGATGAAGACGGTTACCTGTTTATCATGGGTCGCGTAGATGACGTTATAAATGTCGCAGGACATCGCCTGTCAACTGGAGAAATGGAGGAAATAGTCGGTAATCACCCGATGGTCGCGGAATGCGCGGTAATCGGTCGAAAGGATGAACTCAAAGGCCAGATGCCGATGGGATTCGTAGTTCTGAAAAACTCCGCCGAAAGCAGCGAGCAGCAGATTATCAAGGAACTGATCTCTATGGTTCGTGAGGAAATCGGCGCTGTAGCTGCCTTCAAAGAGGCCCTTATAGTAAATCGATTGCCGAAAACGCGTTCCGGGAAAATTCTGCGCAAAACACTGAGATGCATGGTCGATGGTGAGCCTTACACCGTGCCTTCAACTATCGAAGATCCTGCCTCGCTGGATGAGATCAAGACACTTCTTTAATCTGTTAGCCTGATCTACATTTGCGCCGGTAAAAACCGCCGGCGCTAGTTTTTTAGCCTGAGGCATTTATCCGGGCTCACCAAACATGAGTGCCATATTGTCTTCATCAATAACGTGAAATTCGCGTTTCCCGTAAAATTGACTAAATGGTATCTTAACTCGTCCCTTTGGTAATTTTTCGAGCTTAGGGCGAAGAGACTCATACAAAGCATCTACCCCTTCGACATCTATATAGCAGCACTGGCGAATGGTAATATCAACCCCCTCCCCAGATTTTAACAAACGAATTGCGATATTATCTCGGTACATATATGCATAGTTGTCTGACTGGTAGCCAGCGTTAAAACCAAGTATGCCTACATAAAACTCTATCGATCGACCGATATCGCGTACCAAAATCAATGGTGTTATCTGAGTTAATTGTGGCATTGCAATACCTTCCTCATACATACCAGACCCCGTTCGTGACCTGACAATCAATAGAATCGAGGCCCATGTGGATCATTAAACCGATACCTATAAGCCGAGTTTTACGATTGAAACACAGACAGAAATAAAGACCTATTGGAATGAAATCATGTAAAGGGTGGAAACCAATACTACACCTGCCAGGATCATAAACCGGTGTTGCCAGTAAATGATCTATATCCACTAACATTGTGGACATCAGCAGCAAATAGGTTAGCTGCCAGGTTCTCCGGAAAACTGTCCCGGCTAATACCGCCGGAACTATGAAGTGGTATAGTAGATGAAGTGACAGAGAACTTACCGATATCTAGCCGCAGATATGAACATACCGAAGGATTCGCACCATACGACTACGGCTCGATATTTGTCGAGATCGATACCAACAGGTACAGGAACTACAAAATTATCGAAAGTCTTAATACTCCCGATTTCAACCGAATCCGACTTAACACCATTAAATTCATCTGCACTATTTACCATAAACGGAGACAGATAAAGTCTGTAATCCGGTCCTGGAGACAGGCTACCTGCCAGTGAAACATAATCCTTACCTACTAGTACTTCTCCCTCTCCCCAATTCAAAAAACCACTACCGATTAGATCACGACGAAATGTCCCGCTATAGGTTACATTTTTTGCCGCACTAGCCAGTTCAGCCGTGGTCGGATCATCAGGTGACATTAATATTGGTAATGTATAAATTCCACCGGCAAAGCCAATGGCCGCAAAAATCAGATGTGTAAACAATAGGGAAATGAATTTTTTCATGACAATTAGTGTAATTCTGTTAGAGAAACCTGCTCCCTGTTCCTGTTTATTTATTCCAGATGCGAAGATTATTCGAAAACGCCTGGTTTGTCTCTCCTTTGTTTGTTACGCGGGGTTGAATTATTACAGATATTCTCGAATTCGATAAGAACTTCAAGGCAAAATTCCATCCAGCCTTGAGCACTAAATGCGATTGGACGTACCGAAAGAACGTCCTTCATAGCTTCCTCTGCAGTTAATTTCTCGGTTGCTACCAGATAGGCGGCCATTTCCAGGCCTGGTCACCGGCTCTACGCCATTGAAGACTCACCAGTTCAATTAGCCGATTTAAAGTGCATCATTAACCAGTTCAGTGATTACTTTTGAGTGGCACGCAGACTTGCAAACCAGTCTGCGAGTATCTCTGAGAATACCGAACCGCTGATGACGACGATGGCAAGGATCTGGATCAGGCTCAGGCCCTGATCCAGAATCCCCACTGCCAGCAGCGCAGCAATGGCCGGCTTGAGAAAGAACAGGTAGCTGCCCCGGGTGATGTCGGGTACCGCGGCCAATCCGCCAATCCAGAGAAACTGGGTGATCGTGGTATTGAAAAAGGCAATGACGCCCAGCGCGATCAGCCCCTGATGGTCCAGTGCGATAAGGCGTTGCGGTCCGATCCAGATGCCAAAAAAAACACCTACCACGAGCCATAGGCCAATAGCGCCGCTGAACATAGTGATGGCGGTAATGCGCAGTGCACCGAACTCGGCGATTAGTGGTTTAACCATGACCGAATAGGCAGCCACCGACGCGGAGCAGACGATGGCCATGAAAATACCGAAGAGGCTCTCCGACGATCCGGCCAGTCGCGCCATGTAGCCGTCGGTAATCAGCAGGGCGATGCCGATAAAAGCACAGGCCGCGCTCAGGATTTTTGCTGATGAAATGGGTACTCGGTTGAGCACCAGATTAGAAAGGGCCACGAAAACAGGAATAGTCGTTACCAGCGTGGCAACCTGCACCACAGAGGCAAAGTCCAGCGACCAGTGAAACATCAGATAAGCGAAGGTGATGCCGAGAAACGATAGCGCTACCAGCCTGGTCGCGTGGGTTCTAAACGGAGTGATCAAATCCCGACTACCCGGAAAGATCATCGCCAGCACCACCAGACCGGCGCCGCCGAGGATGAAACGCCACACGGAAAGCTCGGGTCCGGCCATACCGGAAAGCACGGATACGAACTCGGTGGAGGAGTGGCCGAGTACACCGACGAAGACTGCGAGATAAGCAACCCAGCTATAACGATGCCAAAGGCCCATGATCACAGTTCCCCGATGAAATCGAGCAATACCGTGACCAGTTCCTGCGGGCGCTCGGCAGGGAGCAGATGGGCGGCGTCGGCCATATCGATACGCCGGGCACAGGGCAGCCGGTCGTAGAGCGCCGCCACATCTTCCAGATCGAGAAACACCCGGTCCTGCAGGCCCGTGATCACCATTACTGGTAGAGTCAGCTTCTCATAGGGCAGATTCCAGTCGGCGTTGGCCCCCGCATTGCGCAACAGATTGGCTTGCCCCGAGTCGTCCGCCAGCGGTGTATAGGAGCCCGCTTTGAGGAAATTAGCCCGGTTGTCCGCCAGCCACGACTTGTTGAATAGCAAGGGTACGAACAGATCGCGAAACAGTTCAAGACCGCCTAGCTGGACACACCGCACTAACGCGTCGTTGATCCACTGCAGGCGGGGACCGTCACGACGCAGCGTATTGATCAGCACCAGTCCGTTGATCTCAACGCCGTCGATACCGGCCAGCCAGGCCCTGGCGGCGAACAGGCCCCCGATGGAGAGTCCAACCAGTATCGCCCTGGGCGGACGCAGGTGAGCCAGCAGGCGCCGCACATCTTCTACAATCAGGGGTTCGTTGAGATCAATCCCGGCACTGAAAGGACTGTCGGTCTGGCCACGGAAATTGAAACTCAGAGTGCCGTGTCCGGCTGCCTGCAAAGCTTCACAGATTGCGCCTTCCCACATGCCAGTATCGCCCGTGAGTGCATTAAAAAAGACGAATGTCCTACCATTCGAGGCACCTGGTGGTGTGTGGATATAGAACAGTCCATTGCCATCGTTCAGTTTCAATATGGACATGCTGCTATATTCCATGGATCTGGGTAAATAGGGGTTAATGTCATTGTTTGTTTAGCTGAATTCAATAGTTTGTCACCCGTCTCCTAGCTGTTGCTTTGAAAGTAATTTCAGGCGTTGTTGAGACTGCGCTTACCGTATTAAATATCCGCGCGACTTCAAATACTCCAGCATATGCGGCCTCGCCTCTTTCATCAGCATGTCAGAAATCTGCTCACTCCAGGCAGTATCTTTATTACCTCCGGTTCGTGTCCGGTAGTATTCTCTAACCAGTTCGTCATACTCACGGATAATTGCTTCGTCCTGTTCGTCACTGTAGCTGTCTTTTTTCAATACCACTGACAGGGGTAAGCGAGGTTTGACTTCTGGATTCTGGGCGGGATATCCGAGGCACATGCCGAATACCGGATAGACCAGGTCGGGTAATCCAAGCAAATCAGTTACAGCCTGTATCTGGTTGCGTATGCCTCCAATATAAACACCTTCGATGCCGAGTGATTCGCCAGCAGTAAGTACATTCTGCGCAAACAGGGCGCAATCTATTGTCGCTGTAATGAATTGTTCGGTATAGCCACTCAACATGTCGGCCTGATGCATATCACAGGCCAGTTGATGACGTTTCATATCGGCACAGAATACTATGAATCTAGCCGCAGTGGCTATATACGGTTGATTCCCAGCAAGGGTGACTAGCTGCTCGCGGGCCGACGGATCATCAACCTGTATCACAGTACAGGCCTGGATAAAGCTGGACGTTGCGGCTGATTGACCACATTTAACTAATTCTTCCAGTACACTTTGTTCAATCCCCTGATCGGTAAACTTTCGAACCGAGCGATGCGACTGAAGGAGTTTAATTATTTCATTCATTTGCGTTTTCCGGTTATTCAACAATGGCAATCGCCAGATCCATGACATTGGTATTGGTTGGCCCGGTAACAAAAAGGTTGTTGTGTTGTTCCAGATAGGTACCGGCATCTGCCTCCCTGAGCGCTACCTGTGCTGCCTCGATATCGAGAAAAGTTTCGCTATCAACCAGTCCTCCAGCTGCTGTGGTCGGACCATCGGAGCCATCGGTGCCAGCTACCAGCAAAGCCATATTCTTTTTGTTTAGCAAATACTCCGAAGCAGCCAGTGCAAGTGCCTGGTTACGGCCCCCACAGCCAGGATTTTCCGGCAGCATAACCGTTGGCTCGCCACCCCATATATAAACACCCGGCTCTGCAATGGATAACTGACCACCAATCTGGGCGGCCAGTTTGAACACATCGTCATAGAGATTTTCCTGATTGTATTTAACCGCGTAACCAAGGGATTGTGCGGTTTGCTCGGCACAGCTTCGGGCAATTTGATTAGATGCAATTATTCTAAAACTGGCTGACCCAGTTGCTCGGTGGCAATCACCAATACCGGAGCCAATAGTAGCGATGCTATCGCCTTCAACATCGGATATTGCATAAACCCGAGCCTCGCTCCCACAAAAAGCGGCAAGTAACTTACCATCCTTGATTCGCGACATTTCCTTACGCCGTTTATTAATCTCACCAATCGTTTTACCGGTAGAAATCATTTCGTCGGTAACAGCCTGCAGATTGGTGAGGATCATGGTATCGGGCAAAGACTCCGCCAACGCCGAAGCACCACCTGAGACTAATAATAGTAATCGACTGCTGGTAGATAAATTCTCTACACACTCAAGCATCGCATTACCTGCGTTGAGTGACTGTTGATCGGGAATTGGGTGTGCCGATTCGATCAACTGTACATTATCTCTGCAAAGAATATCTTCATCGGCATGGTCATACTTGGTAACGACCAAAGCCTGACAATGCGGAAATCGATTCAGGGCTCCACGGCACATTCCAACAGCGGCTTTACCGACAGCAATAATCTGATCCGGTTTAAACGCTTCATCGTTGTCAATAGCATTGCTCACCGCCTGCTCACCTGATACAGCCTGTACCGCTGCGAGCCAGATGGCCTGCAAATCCTGTTTACGCTTTAGTTCGGACATACTGATCTCACGCTTAATGCTGGCCCGACCTTCGAAGGCCAAGTTTTTCGAGCCTGGCAATATACGACTCAATGTTCTTCATCAACTCTTCGCCATAACGATCGACGACATCGCCACGCCGGTCTTCACTATCGAGTGCCGACATTGCGCCCCAGAATGCCGCCATCTGCTCAGATAACTGGCGTAATTCATCGACCGACTGGCGATCTTTTCCCAAAGTCAACAAATCCTTATCGGCAGATTCGCCAACAATGCGAGAGTCTGATTGAGGCTCAAATGTTACGCCCTGCTCGGCAAGTACCTCTTCAATCACTGCTATTCGTCCACGGTGATAGCCATAAACAACATTTTCCAGCAGGGCAATGATGTCAGACTGACTACGGGTTGCCCCGATCCAGGCACGATAATCACCTGGCGTTCCGGGATAGGCATTGATGTGTCGAGCCACGTCCAACGCCTGTTCATAGGCACCATTAGCATGGGTAATACCTTCGAATCCCAGAAGCTGTTTCGATCTTATAATTGACCGGCTGCGTAGATCTTCATCGATTTCGTTGTCTACCACTTTAAGCAGGGTAACTGCGGCACCTCGTCGAGTTTCGTCAGCGACACCCAGTTCGAGTAAATCACTGCATTTCACCCAGTCGCAAACCGTATCGCGATTTTCTACCGAGCGTCGATTGTGCTCACGTACAGAACCAATGCGTTTTTCAGAACGCAACAAACCGAAGCGTGTTTCTGCAAATGCGGCGGTACTATAGGTATTGATGACACCGCTGTTCATGGTTTCACTGACAGGATCATAAAGCGGGCCGAGATCGGTGGTCACTTCGCTGGTAAGTGGTTTCAGTGGATCTCTGGGCAGAGCAATTTTGACCTGACGAGGAATCGACCAGGACGGATCATTCTGGTTTTTATTAATCAAATCAAGCGATTGTGGTGTCAGAGATATAATGTAGTAACCCGAATTGCCACCGATCGCTTTTTGCAAAGGCATGAACAGACAGCATTTGGCCACAACTTCGGCTACCAGCTCATCACCCCAGGGCATCGCTCCAATCATTGAGGTCGAATCGATTACCGCATGATGGCTGGATGGATCCCGATCTATCCACTCGAGTAGATTCCTGATATCGGAGACCGAATAGTCCATCGCACCGGTAGTCTCATGCCCGACACCCATAAAAACACGGATACCCATGGCTTCGAGCTCATCGGCATCTGGAATAGCTCCTTCAAGAGTGCTGAAATGTAATCGGTTTTCGTCACCATTACGTGCGTATCGTTGCAATTCGATCAATTGCGTACCCCAGGACTGCCTGAAAAAACCGCCGGTGACAGCTTCCTCAGATTCGGGTCTGGGTGTATCGATGAAAACATGGTGATGAGGATCATTAGCATTGAGCAAATGCATCGCACAAACGGTGAAACCGGTATGTCCACCGCCAATACCGACTACCATTTTGTTAGTACTGGGAAATTCAAAATAGCGGTGAATTTCACGCACCATATCCCGCAGAACGACCTCAGCAGGAAATCCCCGATGAATACTACGATTTAATTCACGAAAGGTACTTTTACCAACTGGCTTACCCTGGTCACTCAACAGTGGATAGCTATTTTC
>JAAEOZ010000589.1 GCA_024222685.1 Gammaproteobacteria bacterium
CCTGCGCCACTAATCTTCAAACCCGTTCCTACTTGCCCTATCGGCACTGTGGATGCCCGTTTCTGAACGCTGATTGACGGGATTACTTAATCCTCAGCATTACCCATCCTCCTGGCCAATGCTCGCGTACGCGAACGCTGGCTTATGCTTCAGGGGTGAGCTTGGTGTACAAATTGATTGTACGGGGCTTTTTGAAAGATGAGGCTGATCTGTACCGGATCCAAAATATTATTCGGGAATGGGAAAACCACCATGATCAGGCGTGACTGATATGGCGTAATCCAACTCATGTTCATTCAGCGGCTCCCTGTACTGCAGCTGCAATATCATTTCATTCGCCTCAGATGGGTCGTTTTCCCGCTTGCGTTGGTTTATTCTCTGCCGCAACAATGCTTCCGGTGTCCAGAAATAACGGGACTGGATTGCAAGGAGTCTTCAATCGAGTCTGACCCCTTCGCCCTCACGCCGGGACTGCTCCCGCCCCAGTAGCTGAAGAGTTTGTTCCAACCAGTCTACTCTCGCATTATCTTGATGATCCGCTTATCCAAACATGATCGCATAAATCGATTCATGGGATCCAGATTGCCTGACGCATAAAAATCCAGCATTAATTGATTGAATTCCAATTGTCGCCTGGCAGGTAAATTTATCGCGGGATAACCAGCGTTCAATAATAAGCCATTCATCATAAAACGCCCCATTCGTTTGTTCACATCATAGAAAAATTGACATCTTGCCATTGTCAAAAAAATAAAAATGGCTTGATCGTAAATATCATCGAATAAAAGCATCTCTGCCGTCATTCTTTCAAACAAACCTGGAAGTGCATCTGCTATTGGTGGCATATATTGAGTACCAGCAATCGTCACACCACCAGAGCGGAATTTACCCCATTCCAATGCATCTTCTTTAGCTGCAATACCATGTAGCTGACAAGCATAATCTGAACTTAACTGGAACGTCCCTTCCTTGATTACAGCAAACAGAGATCGCCAGGCATCACCCTGATTGATTGCAATCTGCTGATCACCCAATCTATGACCACCTACTGTAATACCATCCAGCAGTGTTTGAATTTCTGGTAGTGTAAAGTGAATGCCTTCAAGCTCTACTGCATCACAAACCAAAACAGCAATTTCTCGCTGCGCCAGCATGAGTGCCTTGTCTTTATTCGATTTAATTTGCCACCTTTTATCAATTGCCATTCGTTGTGCTCATATAATTTGCCAAATGGGTCTGACTCGACCGAAACCAGTTCCCCCCTCATCTTTACTACTCGATTGATACAGAACAATGGATATCGAAGGATACACTCATCTAGTACCTCAAACTCTAAATAATCACGAAAATGAGACGGTCTAAATTAACGATAACTGCGTTAGACAACCTTGACATAGATTGGCTATGCCTGCGGTTGCCTGCCTTGTTCTCGGCAATTTATCCTCGCCTCATTTTCGCACTTATTTAGGGTTTTAGGCACTAGGAGTCTGTCCGAGAATGGAATCCAGCCCTCATTTGAACCCTGTCAGGGTTGATTCACCGATGGGTCGGATCATCGAATCCGGGATCGCCAAGTTGCACCTGGCAATTTTGCCGACTGCAAGCCGGCGATCCCGGGAAGGGAAATCCCTGCAAACGAGTAACAAGACTGCCGTCCCCAGGCGCGGACTCCAAAAGATAACGGAGTCCGGTCTTTACCTTGTCTACATCCGATATCAGGGTGTAACCGGTACCATCACAGCGTGGAAAATACCACCGGCGCCAACCCTGAATTCATGCCCCAGTCTGATGCTGTTTTGTGCACGGAAGGTCACTTCGCCATCAGGGGCCAGGATTTCATAGCCGGCGACAGACACCAGGTCATAACATACCCAGTCAGCCTCCAGTTTATCGATGGTTGTCTTGGGTATTTCGATCCGTTCGCAGGAGAAAACCACATTGGCGACCTTGTCTGCATCCATCGTGTACTCACAATGTGCCTGGTTATCAGGGCAGACGCCTGACCATGACCAGCTACCCTGGGTGACATCATTATTGAGATGGGCAAACAGTCCTGCGGTGCTGCCTGCAGGGAAAGTTGCCTCACAATTGACCGGGCAATCGATACTGCTGCTCGATGTCCGGTTAAGCCCTCCAGTCACCCTGCCCTGCCCTTTGAGATTGACACGCAGCATGAAGGTTGGATTGACGGCGATCGTGACCGTGGCCACATTACTATTTGCCTGACCATCGGAAGCTTTATAAGTAAAGCTGTCTGGACCTATATAATCGGTAAATGGTATGTAGTTAAAGCCGCCATCAGTCGACAAATGTAAGGTTCCATTTGTAGGC
>JAAEOZ010000590.1 GCA_024222685.1 Gammaproteobacteria bacterium
GAAATGAAATCAAAATATAGGTCTATCTGTTTCATGATAATTCAATCCTGTGTTTATTATTAATGCGGATCAGGCGACAGGTCAAGATCCATCATCTTTGATGACTGTCTTTTGAATGACAGTATTTGGTTTTTTAGTCTGATAGACTATGCACCAGGTGCTGGTTAACAACTTAAATAACTATAAGTAATTTCTATGACTAACCTGTTAAATGACAACACGCTGGACACATTTCCGAAGCTGCTGATGAAACATGCCAGCCAGCGCCCCGATCATGATGCAATACGTGAGAAAGATCTGGGTATCTGGCAGTCATGGAGCTGGGCGGAGGCGGAGGCTGAAATTCGTGCGCTGGCCTGCGGGCTGGCAAGCCTTGGCCTGAAGCGTGGCGACAAGCTGGCAATCGTTGGCGATAATCGTCCTCGTCTGTACTGGGGCATGACTGCCGCGCAATCGCTAGGTGCAATTCCGGTACCGCTTTATCAGGATTCGGTGGCCGACGAAATGGCTTATGTACTCGACAATGCCGACGTAAAAATTGCTTTGGTCGAAGATCAGGAACA
>JAAEOZ010000591.1 GCA_024222685.1 Gammaproteobacteria bacterium
AGGCAGGCAACGTAGGTCAAAGACAAAGTCGGTATCGTTTGGCAGGCCATGCTTGAAGCCGAACGACTGGACAAGAATTGCCAGCTTAGTGCCGATGTCCGGTAACAGTCGATTAACAATACTACGTCGTAACTGATGTATGTTTAACGAGGTGGTATCAATAATCAGATCTGCATTGGCATAGATGTTCTTTAAAAGTTTCTGTTCCAGATGTATCGCTTCGACCAGTGGCAGACCTCGACGAGATAGTGGATGTTTTCGGCGCGTTTCACTGAAACGACTGACCAGTTTTGTTGTATCAGCGGTTAAAAAAAGAATCTCGGTTTTGAATTTCAGAGATTTTATCTGCCCGACAACTTCTTCGAATTTACTCATGTTATCAATGCCACTTCGTGCGTCTATAGCCACGGCGATCATGTCGTATAGTGGCGGCTTTTCAAAAATAGTGGTATCGATGAAATTTCCAAGCAGGCCGATGGGTAGATTATCAACGCAAAAATATCCGGCATCTTCCAGAGTACGAAGAGCTACAGTCTTTCCTGAACCCGATAAACCGCTAACAATAACCAGCTTCATAACAAATTTCCGCGACTATGGGTAGATTCAATCGCCCGACGTTGCCGTTCTATGAAATCTTCAGCTGAATTATAGCCGTTCATATTTAGCAGGTGGTTTCTAGCGGCGGCTTCGACAATGACGGCAAGATTTCTTCCCGGTGCGACTGGCAGTGTTACTTCGGGTATTTCAAGACCCAGTATTTGGCGGGTATTCACGGTTTTTCCAATTCTGTCAAACTGATTAGAATTATCGTGAGTAAGCTGGATCATTTTTACTATCAGACGTAATGTTTTATTTTTCTTTAGCGCATTGGCACCAAACATCGCGCGAATATTCAAGATACCCAGGCCACGAACTTCCATGAAGTCGGTAAGTAGATCGGGGCTTCTACCATCGATGATATCCGGGTCAATTCTGGCAAAACGGGTAATATCATCCGAAATCAATCGGTGGCCACGCGCGATTAGCGCAAGCGCAAGCTCGCTTTTACCGACTCCACTCTGACCGGTTAGAAAGACACCAACACTGTAAACTTCGATATATACACCGTGTTCATCACAGTTCTCGGCCAGTGCGCTGGACAGTAGATAACGAGTATTATCGAGAAGATCGGAGTCATTTAATTCTGATTGCAATATAGAAATACTATGTGCCTGACAAAGTTGCAGGATCGATTCAGGAAGGCTGTTGCCCTCGCTAATAATAATAATGCATACAGGCCCCTGAAAAAGGGTTTTAAATAGAAGGGTCTGCTGTTCTGATGTCATTGAATGGATAAATCGAGCTTCCTGGAATCCGACAATTACCACGCTTGAAGTACGAATGACGTTAAAATAATCTACCGCCAGAAATGTATCCCCGGCAAGACGAGAAAGACTGATTTCTCGTTGCAGGCCAACTTTGTCAGTAAGGAACGATAAAGACAACCTAGTCTGATAGAGTGCAATAAATTCCTCAATTTCGAGCGATTGCTTCATTGCTCTGCCGAATCGATCAGTTTGACTATTTCCTCGCTGGAATCGGCCTGACGTATCGAATCGCAGACATCCGGCTGTGAAAAAATCTTTGCCAGCGCTGACAATATTTGCAGGTGCTGATCGGTAGCCTGCTCTGGAATTATGATTGCAAAGACAAGATCGACAGGCAGATTGTCGGGTGCTTCGAAGTTTATCGCCTGGTTTAGTTTAATAAATACGCCAAAAGCACTGTCAAGATTGGCCAACCTGGCATGTGGGACAGCGAATCCCTTTCCGAGGCCTGTGCTCCCGAGTCTTTCACGATCGAGCAGGTTACAGTAAAGTGTGGTTTCTGCGAGTTCCAGTTTTGATGGTGCCTGGCTGGCGATAAATTCAAGAAGCTTTTTCTTGCTCGTGATATCGGTATTTACAAAAATACGGTCTGTGGTCAGGAGCGCAGAGATTGTCATTGAATCTGGAAAGTAACTTCGTGTTGATTAAATTATGCGCGAATCTTATCCCAATCGATTGAGTATGCAAGCCTTAATAGAAGGCGGAGCCAGCTGGCTCCGCCAGCTAATCTATACAGCCTCTTCGATAATGGGTTTGCTACGGTGGTTTTTAATTTTTTCCTTGTGCTTTTTTCCCTGACGATCGAGTTTATCGACAAGTCCGTCAATCGCTGCGTACATGTCTTCCTGGACATCATCTGCATGCAGATTGTTGCCACTGACATGTAATGTGGCTTCAGCCTTGTGACGGAGTTTTTCAACCGTTAGAACAATGTGAATATCGAGTGCCTGATCGAAATGCCGATCAAGTTTTTCTACTTTTTCATTCACATAATTCCGCATTGAATCGGTTATATCGACGTGATGACCGCTTAAACTTACTTGCATCAGTAACCTCCTACTGTCATGAGATCGGCAAATTTACCGATCAATGGTTAGTCTCAAAAGAGACGTTTACGCTCATTAGATGGGGGGATATGCATCGACTCACGATACTTTGCAACAGTCCTTCGCGCTACATTGATACCCTGGTCACCTAATAAAAGAGCAATTTTGTTGTCACTCAACGGTTTCTCTGTAAATTCGGCTGCCACCAGTTTACGAATAATGGCCCGGATTGCAGTCGCCGAACATTCGCCGCCGTCTGCAGTGCTGACGTGGCTTGAAAAGAAATATTTAAACTCGAGGATGCCACGCGGAGTATGCATATATTTCATAGTGGTAACTCGTGAAATAGTTGATTCATGCATATCCAGCTTTTCGGCTATATCTCGTAACACCATAGGTTGCATTGCTTCCTCACCATAATCGAGAAAAGCATGTTGTCGTTCGACAATTGCAGTGGCGACACGCATCAGAGTCTCGTTCCGACTCTGGAGGCTTTTAATAAACCAGCGTGCTTCCTGTAAATGATCCTTGAGATAAGTGTTTTGCTCACTGTTATCACTACGCTTTATTAACCCCGCGTATTGACTGTTGACGTGCAGTTTCGGGGAATTCTCAGGGTTAATGCTCGCCGTCCATCGACCGGACTGTTTTTTTACATAAACGTCGGGAGCGATATATTGCGCATGATTTTCACTGATCAAATGGCCGGGGTGCGGGTTGGTTGTTTGAATCAGTTTTATAATGTCAATCAATTCGGCATCACTTGCCTGCAAGCGCCGTTTTAACAGTGGAAAATCGTTAGCGGCTAAATGCTCAATATAATTCTTAACCAGCGCTATCGCCTTGTTAAGATGCGGGGTTTCCGGTTGGTATTGGCTAAGCTGAATTGTCATGCACTCGCTTGGTGAACGTGCTGCTACACCGACTGGATCAAAGCGCTGTACGAGATGCAGAACTGCTTCGACCTCTTCTAGCTCCAGTTCTTCATAATGAGACTGTAATCCAGCGACAATGTCCTCAAAAGGCTGATTCAAGTAGCCAGTGTCATCAATCGAATCGATAATAGCCAGTCCAATTTCGTAATCGAGCTCTGATAAATGGCTGCAGTTCAGTTGCCACAGTAAATGTTGATTAAGTGTATCGACGGCTCCGCTCTGATTTTCAAAAAGATCGCGTGAGTCCTCGAAATTACTGTTGTTAGCCTGCTGGCCAACCATTGCTGGCAGGGTATCGTAGATTTCATCCCAGCCGGTATCTACTTCGAATTCGTCGGGTAGAGTTTGCTCTGCACGGTTCTCTGCGATCGTTTCGGCGCTGGACCGCAAC
>JAAEOZ010000592.1 GCA_024222685.1 Gammaproteobacteria bacterium
AACAGCGATTGGCAAATTGAAGAACTAACCCTGGCTTTGTCGTCCGGGTGAACACATTCGATAAATTGATCGAAGCGGGTGAATGCCGCATGCTCTGGCAACAAAAGAATTTCGTGAATCCCTTTCGAGCAATGGACAATTTCTTTAGCCTGATTCCACTCGATATGACCAAGATTTGCAATTCGCTGTGCGTTACTTGATCGTTGTTGAGCGTTTCGAAGTTCAGCAGCAATATTTGACGCGCGCACAATATAGTCAATACGAAATCCCATCAACACAAAGTTAATCGGTTTGGCGACAAAGTCGGTTGCGCCAATTTCGAATGCCTTTTTAATGGATTCGGTATCGTCCTGCCCTGTAAGCATCAGGATGGGTACGTTCTTACCGTTGTCCAGTTCGCGAATAGACTTACACGCCTCAAATCCATCCATTTCGGGCATTCTGATATCCAGTAGAACAATACTGAATTCATCATTTGATAACGCATTGACTGCCTCGACTCCATTCCCAACAGTAGTGACGGCATATCCTTTTTGCTCAAGGAGAGCGCTCAAAGTCAGTTGGATACCAACGTCGTCATCTGCTAATAATGCCTTTGATTTCTCCGGTGAACTGACTTGAGGTTGGCTCATACAAAAAATTCCATCGCAGATTAAGAGGTGCTAAAACTGGTAATCTCTGTGCGATCAACATCGACCGCTATAGATCGCGTAATCTCACTCGCGCTCTTTGGCTGCATGATCGAAAATCCCTGAGCATACTCACAGGAAGCACCTCGTAGATTCTCGTAAATAGCACCTGATGCACTACCCTCAGCGACTACCGTCATCCCCAGATTGTGTGCCAGGGAAACAATTGCATTGACGATCTGTTGCTTGTCGGAGCGATTATCTAATTCACTGATAAAGGTTCGATCAATTTTTAATTCATCGAAAGGAAATTGATGGAGATAGCTAAATGAGGAGTATCCAGTGCCGAAATCATCGATTGACAAATGTATGCCTCGCTCGCGCAGGGCATTCATCGTTTCAAGTGCGTGACTACTATTTTTAACAAGTGAAGTCTCAGTGATTTCGAGTTTCAGAAAATTGGGGTCTAATCCACTCTCATCAATAATCTCGTTCATGGCACCGACCAGATCCGGTTGGGCCAGCTCTGGTGCAGACAAATTGACACTAATGGTCCAATCTTTTGCCTCCTCCCAATGTTCCTTCCACGTCTGCATCTGCCTGCATGCCTGTTTCAACACCCATCGACCAAGCGGCACAATCAATCGGGATTCAATTGCAACTTCAAGAAATTCCTCAGGAATGAGCATTCCTTGCTTCGGATGATTCCATCGAACCAGAGCTTCGAATCCCGATACCACATCTTCTTCAATTTCGACGATTGGTTGATAGTGAACTTCAAATTGCTTCTTCTCCAGGGCAAGCCTAAGATCGGATTCAATCCGCAAGACATTCATAGCCTTCTTGTGCATAGAGATGTCAAAGATTTCATAACGTGAACCCGTGCGGACTTTTGCCCGGTACATTGCGGCATCTGCATCACGCAGCATATCCTCGGGACGCTGGTACCCTATGCTGCTATCTGTAATTCCTATGCTGCAGCCGACAACGACCTTTTGTCCATCCAGGTCGATCGGTCTTAATAATTCCTCGTGAATACGATCGGCCAGGTTTGTCGCCACAGTTATGTCTTCGATCTCTTCACACAGAATCACAAACTCATCGCCTCCGAGTCGTGACAGGGTGTCACCTTTGCGAATAACCAGCTTGATTCGTGATCCGATTTCCACCAACAACTGATCCCCAAGCAAGTGCCCCAAACTGTCATTGATGATCTTGAAGCGGTTCAAATCCAGGTACAGTATGGCGAAACTGAAATTTTTGCGCCGGGAGGATAGTTCTATGCAGTGGTTGAGCCTGTCGAGAAACAATATACGATTGGGCAAACCGGTGAGCGCATCGTGAACCGCATCGAATACCAGCTTTTCCTCCGCCTGTTTCCGATCGTTGATATCGGATTGCGAACCGATCATTCTATAGGCAACACCGTCCTCATTCCTGACCGCAAGACCCCTGCACACCATCCAGCGATAATCTCCTTCTGCATTTTTTATCCGGTACTCGCATTCAAAGTGCGAGGTCTGTTCTATTTTGTGTGCATGGAGATCGTTAATCACGTGGGACTTATCATCAGCATGGATTCGATCAATCCATTCCAGGGGATCGTGGCCAATGGCATCTTCGGTAAACCCGAGCATGAATTTCCATCTGGGTGAAAAATACACCCGGTCATCTGTATAGTCCCAGTCCCAGAGTCCATCGTTGGCACCATGAGCGACCAGGCTGTAACGTTCTTCGCTTACCTGCAACTCGCTGAAAGTTGATGAAGCACGCAAAATGTAATCGAGTTTGTAAGGAAGCAATTCCCAGTTGACCGGCTTTTCGCAAAAATCGGTGGCACCAATAGAAAAAGCCTGCTTGATGGATTTCGCATCATTGAGTCCCGTCAACATGACTATGGGTACATGCTCACCCTGCTTCATCGCCCGAATCGATGTGCATAATTCGAAACCATCAATTTCCGGCATCATCACATCGCACAAAACCAGATCCGGTTCCTCAGCCTTGAAAAGTTCAAGCGCGTGCCTGCCATCTTCTGCCTGTAGAACCTCAAAGGATTTATCGGTGAGGGTTTGATGTGCCAACAATCGAATCATAGGATCGTCATCAGCCACCAGTACTAGAGAGGAGGACCGAGCTGTTGTACGATGATGCGTGCTCATACTTTCCCGGTGCTTCTTCGAGGTGTTAGCTGACTTTAGTTCGATTGCACTATCACACTGCTCATCCGGAACGCTTGACGCTGGATCGACGGAGTTCAAGTTGACAGGGTCTACTACTTTCATCAAATTTTCCTTTTAATATTCACCTAATTCGACTAACTACAAGGAATTAGTGAAATTTAATTCAGCATCAACTTCCGCAGGACGCTTAGAAATACAAGATACAAACGTAAAACGTAAAAAATCCACGCGCTATAAGTGTTGAGTAACAAAAATTTTAGACATTAAATATGACTTCTATTGAGTATAGGTCAACTTTTCTGGTTTGGAGGGTCACCTTGAAAACTTTTAGACAACTCCCTGAAGCCACTATTGATCAGTCTTAACAGGGCAAACGATAGTCTATTTCATGGTTATTTTGAGCACGCAAAATCGTTTGATATGAAACTGTAAATTCAATTCAAAAATACCACCTACCGGTCTTAGTGATTTCGGCAATTTGCACCAAATCATTAATCTGGATTGGAAGCGGCTGCAATGAACTGAACAGCCTGACATGATCATATTATTAGGTGCGGAAAAGCGAGTGGCAATTCGCTCAAAATCCAATGCTGAAATCGCGAATCCCCCATCAAAATAATTGAGGACGATAGTTTTTAAAGAACCGATTGAAAAAGAGGTGTTTAGAAATCCTGATTACTAGCAAAGGGGTAGATCTGACAAGACTAAATGCAAATAATTTGAATCTGCCGCTTACCTCCTCTTCTTTGGGCTGCTTTCCTTTCGTTCGACTATCTGACGATCAGGCAACTAGTCTCAGCATTGTTGGCAATTTTTCGCGAGACACTACCCAAAATGGTTCCCTTCAATTTGCCCAAACCCCGGGTTCCTACGACGATCATGTCCACTTTCCGTCGTTTGGCAAAGCCGAGAATACTGGTTGCTGGATCACCGGTTCCGATCGCAGTTTTAACCATGGTAGCGCCGGCCTTTTCCGCTTTTTCCTTAGCCGTTCTTAACACGGTCTCAGCGATCTTGCGCATGACTTCCTCACGAGCATCGTTGAAGGCTTCAAACTTGTTGGATTCCAGTTCTGGTATTTCCTTGATTTCAAAAGGTATCTGCATATCACGAATAACGTGAATGATGAGCAATTCAGCGTCGAGTTGTGCAGCGAATTGCATTGCCATTTTTAATGCGCGGTTCGAAGCTGCCGAGGCATCGGTTGCGACTAAGATACTCTTCATCAGTTTTATACCCTTTTACAGTCGTTCGATCTGCATGGCTATGCCACTCCCAGTGCCTTTTTACGTTCGCTTGCCCAGGTGCGCAGAATTTGATCTGCCGCGAGTCCGATAAAGGCGACACACAATCCCAGGGTAATTCCTATACCGGTACCTCTGGGGTCCGAGATGGCCTTCAGTATGAGTTGACCCAGATCGGTGGTGCCGATGAATGCACCAATGATGACCATGAACAACGCGAAAATGACAGTCTGGTTCACACCCAGCATGATGTGCGGAAAAGCAAGTGGAAATTCGATCGAAATCCATCGTTGAAATCGCGAAACACCCATCATCGAACCGGCATCATGCAAGACTGCAGGTACGTTACGCAGTCCTTCCACGGTATATCGAATCGCCGGCACAAGCGCATACACGATCGCGGCAATAATGACCGAAGTATCGGTGATCCCGAATAGCATGATCACCGGGATCAGGTAGATAAACGACGGAAAAGTCTGGAAGAAGTCGCACAGCAGCAGAATCACTTTACTGGCAAACGCATTTTGCGCGCACAAAGATCCAACCGTGACACCTACAACTGCGGCAACAATCACTGAAAAAGAGGTCATATAGGCAGTAATCAGGGCCCTGTCCCAGAATTCAGAAAATGCAATGAACAACAAAAATCCACAGACGATAAGTGCCGATCTAAGGCCAGCAAGGATATACGCAGTACCCATCACCAGTAAGAATGTCGCGACTACGGGCATACCCAGGTAAGCTTCCTTCATCGGTACCAATATACTTACGATCAGAAACTCGTTAAAACCTTTCAATGTAAAAAAGAAGGTATCCCAAATCCAGTCAACCGCCGCCTGCCAGAACGGTGCCGTGGTAATACCCTTGTTGTGCGGAACGATGTACAAATAATTGAAGTCCTCGTCGAACATAAAGCGGCCGATGTAGGCGAAAATAATGCCAGCGACTAAGATCGCGGCGCAAATTAACGAGAACTGATGCCGTTTGATAAAACTGAGATCGGCGAAATAATCGGTCTGCTTGTTCGCCCAGGCCAGAGACAATTTATCCAGCAGTACTGCTATTAATACAATGCATAGCCCTATTTCGAGTCCAGATCCTATCTTGAGTGAATTCAATGCAATCATCAGGTTCGAACCGAGTCCCTGCGCACCGATGAACGATGCGATTACGGTCATCGCCAGACACTGCATGACCACCTGGTTGACGCCAATCAGAATATCGCGCCTCGCGGTCGGAATCTGTACTCTGAAAAGAATCTGGAATCGATTACAGCCATTCATCATACCGGCATCGACAATATCCGGGGAGATATTCTTCAGCCCCAGCATCGTCAGGCGAACCATCGGCGGGGTGGCAAAGAATATGGTTGCAATCGCGGCAGCCTGATCACCAACTCCGAATAATACGATTACCGGCACCAGGTAAGAATAGTGAGGCATGGTTTGAGCGATATTGAGCAGGGGATTCAGTGCCGCTTCCACCCATTTGTTTTTATATCCCCAGATGCCGAGAGCGAGACCGAAAACAACTGAAACCGGTGCTGCAATCAACACAAATGAGAGCGTTTGCATGGAAGGCTCCCATTGACCGAAAATACCGATATACCCTGTTGAAAACGCTGCCAGGATGGCAAGGCCCTTGCCCTGAAGCTTATATCCAAGAACCATGGCCCAACCGGCAATCACTGTCCATGGCAGTGCCGGCCAAACCGCCCATGAGTTTTCATTGATAAAATCCCAACCGGTAAAAGCAACGATCGTCTTGGTGCCGCCGAGAAAAATTTCTCGAATGAAAGTAATGACAAAAAGAAAGGAACTCGAAATAGTCCTGGTTATTTCACTGAATAAGGGCTTTTCTTCGAAGTCTTCAATATCAGGATCATAGACCTCGATCGGAAACCAGTCGAACATCACAAACTGAACGGAGTCATTGATAACGGTTGGCAATTCCTTGAGAAGAGGAGGTAATCGCCACAGGTAATTGGATTCTGACGGGCCGATTAGAAAACACAGAATGAAAAACACGGCTAGCAAAATGGCGAACTGAACAGCCTTCGAATTTTTATCTGGAATATTCATGATTTGGGAATCAGTCCTGGTTGTTATTGTCGGATTTGCCACCAAACAACACATTGATCACGTGAGACGGGTGTAAAGCGCCTACAATTTCGTTATTAGCATCAACAACCGCAACTGCTTTTTCCTGGCTCAGTATGGATTCCGCAACCGTTTCAACAATCGCATCTTTGGAAACTTTCAGGTCACTAAACTCCTCTGAACTACTATAAGGGTCCATAACCGATTCGATCTTTAGCACCTTCTCCCGTGGTACTTCTTCGGTAAATTTACGCACGTATTCAGTGGCTGGATTAAGCACGATATTGGTTGGCGTATCCAACTGCTCAATGACACCATCTTTCATGATTGCAATACGATCAGCCAGGCGCAATGCTTCATCAAAATCATGTGTGACAAACAGGATGGTCTTGTTCAAAACCTGCCGTAATCGAATAAATTCGTCCTGCATCTCCTTGCGGATTAAAGGATCCAGCGCAGAAAATGGTTCGTCCAGAAACCAGATATCGGGCTCGACCGCTAACGAGCGGGCTATTCCGACACGCTGCTGCTGGCCACCAGACAATTGCCTTGGAAAATAATTCTCGCGCCCACCGAGTGCGACCAGCTCGGCCATTTCCAAAGCCCGTTTGATACTTTCCTGGGTGCTTAGTCCTTTTACCTGTAATGGGAAAGCAATATTTTCCAATACAGTTTTATGCGGCAGTAAGCCGAAACTTTGAAACACCATACCCATCTTGCTGCGACGAAGCTCGATGAGCTCCTTGCTGTTCATGGCCAGTAAGTCCTGCCCTTCGATAAAAATGTTGCCTGCCGTGGGATCCGTTAACCTGGAAATACAACGAAGTAAAGTCGACTTGCCTGAACCGGACAATCCCATCAAGATCAACAACTCACCTTCATACACTTCGAAAGAGGCATTGTTGACGCCGACTACACAGCCCGCATCGAGGAATGATTCGGCATTAACATTGCCTTTTGAGCTTGCAAGCACTTTCTGTGCGTTATCACCAAAAATCTTGTACACAGATTCACATTTGATGATTGCGTTTTCATTAACGGCTTGGTCACTTTCCGAAGACATAGTAGCCCCCCATTCAACGGTTTAGGTTTGAAATGCCCGGTCCTGTATCACGTCACAGAATAATATGAAGACGGCATCAAATTTTTTCCCCGGAGTTTATCACGTTGCCCAAAAACCTGGAGTTCATTTCAGGATTTGTAGTGGATCGGCAATAACAACGCCGAAGATTTGGGCTGGATTTCTGGTGTCGATCGAACAAAAACCTGTTCCCCAAAACAAGGTTCCCCCCAAACCGGGGGGAACCAGGTGTTACTGATTATCTCGAAGATGAAAGATTCATCTAATCGAGGTGCTACTTAGTTTCCGGCGCCCAGTACTGATTCTGTCCAGGGCTTCCACACGGCCTCATTGTCGGCCAGCCACTTCTTACCAGCATCGGCATGAGTCAACCCATCGACATCAACCAATGCTGCCATTTGACCAATTTGTGGCGTGGTAAATGAAAGCTTCGAAAACGCGGCATAAGCCTTGGGATGTGTTTTCGGGAACTTGTAGTTGGCGCCCTTTTTCAACCAGCCAGGAGGTGAACCGCAACCCGTAGTTTCCAGGGTACCACCGTCGGCTATGCGGCAGCCGTCGTAATAGGGTGGAAATTCAATAAAGGTAAAACCGGAAGCATCGGTAAAGTTAGGCGACCAGTTAAAAATGATGGTGCCACGACCTTCTTTTTCAGCCGCTTTCAATTCAGCCCAGAGTGCGTCGGCCGCACCGGCAAATTTGACGACCCATTTGTCATCGAGACCCAGTCCCTTGACGCGATTCGGCATAACGTCGCCGTGCCAACTTTGCGGGCCTTCGAGCCAACGACCTTTACCACCGGAATCCGGGGTCGCGAAGGCAGCCTGGCAATCTTTCAGCGCTTC
>JAAEOZ010000593.1 GCA_024222685.1 Gammaproteobacteria bacterium
AATGGCTGCACTCGTCGAGAATGCAGGAAGAAGCATTATAAAAATAGCCAATTTTTTTAACACCGAATCACTCCGTAATATTTTTTGTAGTTGTTGTTTGAGGCAAAGTCAAAACGGCATGAATGGCCTTACATATCCCAACATAACACATCGGGCAGCTTTCAGCCATTACGACCACTAGAAAAGTGGCAGATTGTTGACATGTCTGGTTGCCAGAATTTGACTGGATTGGTCGATGGGAATACTTTCACAGTCTCGCAGCGTAATGCGCCGCATGTGAAACTGAATGGTAGATTACGCTGTCGCTAGTTCTACGCGCTTGCTCGATACGTCGAACCATCACAATCCATTGAAATAGCGACTTAATTTTTTAATCATCGGCGCGATATTAATAAATTTCGAATATACAGATGGTAAGTCATTTGACTCTGCCTGACCCTTGGTTAGATCTCAATCGATACTGATCCTATTTTTTTGTTATTGATTTTTTTGATTTTTCGGTCCGGGTTATCATATATAAGAGCATTTTATAAAAGAAAAGAGAAAAAATGAAACCGGTATTCAGAGTATTTGTAAGCTCAACTTTTAGCGATATGAAGCATGAGCGCGATGCGCTCCAACGCGGTGCTTTTCCAAATGTTGCTCGTTACTGCGAGGAAATAGGCGCGAAATTTCAGGCGATTGATTTGCGCTGGGGCGTTAGCTCCGAGGCATCGCTAGACCAGCGGGCGATGGATATCTGCCTATCTGAACTTCAACGTTGTCAACGCGCCTCACCAAAACCAAATTTCATCATGCTGCTCGGGGATCGTTACGGTACCTGTCTTGCACCTTACAAAATAGATGCAGAAGAACTGGAATTTCTATCGCAATACATAAGTAAAGAAGAAAATGAGCTTGTCAGGCAATGGTACAAACTTGATGGGAACAATATCCCACCAGCCTACTTTCTTCGGTCGCGGGAGGGAGAGTTTGTAAAAGATGAAATATGGCAGGAAGTAGAACAATCTTTACGTAAAAACTTGCTCAAAGCGCTGGAGCAAAGCGATTGGGCGGTAGATGATCCGCGAAGGGCGAAATACACACATTCGGCCACTCACCAGGAAATTCTTCATGGCGCACTGGATCAGCGCTCAGACCTCGGCCGTGTGTTGATGTATCACCGTAAAATACTATCTAGTCCAACAGGGAAAAGTCGAAATGAGTATTTAGACCTTACACCAACTGGTGCTATCAACCAGGAGGCCAAAAAGAAGCTCTTAAAATTAATTGACAATTTAAAAGCCAGGTTACCCCCTCATAATATACATGTCTTCGATTCGATTTGGGATTTGGATAAACCGAGATATGACCTCAGCCAGTTTTCCAGGGAAGTAGAGCGTGATCTGATCGAAATCATTGATGCCGAAATTGCACGTAGAGAGGCTGCTGGAGCGATTCACCTGGAACGCTCATTGCACGAAAACTTTGCTCAGTCCCGAGGCCAGCATTACGTTAGCCAGCACCATATACAGCAAAAACTAGAAAGGTATTTGACGTTAGAGAGCAGCACTCCGCTCGCCGTAACGGGCGAACCGGGCATTGGAAAAACTGCTGCAATGGCCAACCTGGCTGGCTTCGCAAGGTCACATGGCAATATTTCGATCGTTGTAGAGCGATACGTTGGAGCATCGCCTGCATCAAGCGATATTTTTTCGTTGATGAAAGGGGTTTATCTTGAGCTTGCTGAGTTGTTTCAAAGAGATGAAGCAGTTGCGGCCAGCTCACCAATCGCAGTGATGCAGCAAATTATCGAGCTAGCCGATTCGAATGGAAACAAAAATATTGCACTCATGATTGATGCTATCGATCAGCTCAAGGATAGCCATTTACCAGAAGCAACATCTTGGGTACCGAAAAAGTTGCCAAAAAATCTTAAAGTCTTGGTATCCACGCTGGAGCGACAGGATGACCAGTCAGGCAAGGCGCTGGAACGAATCCGCGACCACATAGAGGCTAACAATATCGTGCGACTGGACAAGCTCTCAGAAGAGAGCATACCGACCCTCATTTCAAAACTGCTTAAAGACCAAAATCGAACGTTAAACGAAGAGCAGCTTAAGGTATTGTCTCAACGAGCCGGTCGATCAGGTCTTCCTCTGTACCTGAAGCTCGCGACCGATATCGCACTGCGATGGCGTTCACATGAAGAAAGCGCACTCACTTGCGGGGCTCTCCCTGAGAGTATTGAAGAGTTAATTCTTTTTCGGTTCGACATGTTAAGCAATGATGAAAATCATGGGAAAATATTTGTCGCCAATGCGCTTGGATTTCTAGCCGCAAGCACCAAAGGATTGTCTGAAATTGAGTTGCAAGCGATGCTGAGTAGCAACACGGCTACGTTCGAGGAGTTTACTGCCACATCGCTGGTACCACCATCGAAATATGCATTAGACCTCCAGAAAATACCCATCACACTCCCACTACGCTTCATTGCCGACTTAGAGGGATACCTTTGCGAGGTTGAAGCAGATGGAGAGCAGGTGATAGCGTTTTATCACCGTCTTGTCCGGGAAACAGCAGTAAAACGCTATCTTGGTCCCAACCATCACTTAGAAATTGCAAACTACTTCAACAGGCTTCCCAATTTCTTTGATACCAGCCCACATCTTAGAAAGCTCACCGAGCAACCAGCGCAGCATAGGCTCGCACTGGATGGATCGGGCTCATACCTTCTGTTATCTAACCGCGACTATTTCGAAGCCATGCTCGCCGCTGATAGACTTGATGCGTCTTTCCTTGAACTGGCGCTTAGCTATGACACCTTCAATAATATTTTTGAAGATGTTGAAAAACAATCAATCGTCAGCAACGCGATTGATTTTCTCATCGAAAAATCCGATAGTTTTGCGCACAGCAGTATCGTCGACGAGATTCACCAATTGTTGGTTTACAGAGGTTATGAGTTCTTTTACACCGATTTTTTAAAACAAGGGTCTAAAATCGAACTGCCAAGCC
The DNA here is from genome assembly GCA_024222685.1 of Gammaproteobacteria bacterium. Lineage (GTDB taxonomy): Bacteria > Pseudomonadota > Gammaproteobacteria. Next base: position 2,998 of record JAAEOZ010000593.1, read on the forward strand.
GGCTTAAGCCAATAGGTATTAAATTTAAGCGAAGCTACGGTGATTCGATAAGGCGAAAGGGAATGCTCTCAGAAGCGTACGATATCTTTGTAAAGTTGTTAGCGGATCTTGAAGAAGATTTTCAACCAACACCTGACTCTTACAAAATTCTGTCAGTCCTTCAGTATGACTTGGGCTACATTGACTACTTGAGGGGTAATAATGAGAGTTCGGGGGGCTGGATGGAAAAAAGCGCTGAAAATGCCAGGCAAGCTGAAAACTGGTTTGGCTACTGGCATACCCTTGGCGCTAAAACCATGCATCGCTACAGAGCCAAAAAAGACAACTACGAAGAGATTATTAGTTTTAATAGGGATGCACTAGCTTATTTTGAATCCGTCGACGATGAAAGGCACCGCCGAGGAATGTTCAACGCACTGGCACACAGTTTCGATGCCCACTACGGGCATAAAGAAATTGATGCTGCGAAAAACACATTTGATTTGTTGATTAACTCTTCCTGGGTGGCCGAATCCAATCACGAACACACGCTAAAACGATACAGGGCTCTGATGGCGTCATTGCTTGGCCAACATGCAAATGCAGCACAATTCATGCAGGA
>JAAEOZ010000594.1 GCA_024222685.1 Gammaproteobacteria bacterium
TCGATATTCGGCCTTTCCGGATTCGGCATCGTAGCTATGGCAATATTACCGTGCATACGGATGAAAACACGCATTATGAGATCGATGGTGTGAGCTATGGCGCGGATGAAGGACTTACACAGCTCGATCAGATGCCTGCACACACACCACTGGTTGCGCTGGGAAGATTTGACTATCGGCAAAAACGTTTTCTAGCCGAAGAAGTATATGCCGGGAGTAGTGTGCCCTGGCAGGACAGCGATATCCTCAAAGGTTCCGTCATGGCAAGAGATGGTAATGAGTTAACGGTTATTGGTGCGATCATAGAGCTGGATGATGGTCGTTTTCAATTCAATGACGAAGTTACTGTTGAAATTGACAGTGCGACCAAAGTGACGAAACAGGGTAGTAGTGATCAGGTGGAAATTAACGATATTAGTGTCGGTCAACGTATTCTGGTGTTGGGTACTATGCGCGACGAAAATGTGATGGATGCCAGTGGCAGTGGGCTGGTAAGAATGCGCTACAGTGATGTCGCAGGAAGTGTTGATCAGGTATCGCCGCTACGCGTAGATTTGCAGCATATCAATCGACGTAATGCGTCGAGATATGATTTCCAGGGTACGGGTATCGATAGCAGTCACGATGCTGCGGCTAACGAGTACGAGATCGATAGCGGCCTGCTTTCCCTGAATACACTGCAGATTGACGAGCCCGTCTGGGTGCGAGGTTTTCCGACTCCCTTCGGTACTGCGCCTGAAGACTTTAGTGCAAAGACGATCATCGACGCCAGTCAGGTACAGGCCAAAATGCTACTGTCCTATGGTAAGCAGGGGAGTGTGACTGCCGTGGTTAGCCTGGACACGAACGGTCTGCTGCTGGATCTGGATTCGGCCAGTGGTCGACATTATCTCAGCCAGGCCGGGGTAACTACAGATTTACATGACTTCGCTTCTGTACCCCTGATTCAACCCAATGACGGTCATGCGCTGTATACTATCAGCCAGCACAGGCGAGCACATGTTTATACACGTTGGGAAGACTTCGAACAGGCGTTGGAAAGCCAGATTAGTGAAGGTAAACAGGTCGTTTTAGTGCATAGCAGAGGGCAGTTTGATCTATCAGAATTGACTCTGAAAAGTCGGAACCTGGTAGTAAGATTGAGCGAATGATTACAGATATACCTTGCTGTTGTTACAATCCCCTCATCGTAGGATGAGGGGATTTCATGCGTTTAATCTTATTACTGGCGGGCCTGATATTGTCGGTGCAATTAACCGCTGTTGCGCAACAGAATAGTGCTAAAAGCACCAGACCGACAATACTCCCGTCGATGGAACTACTCGAATTCCTGGCTGATTTCGGTGAACTGGATGACGCCACATTCGAGATAATTGAATTTCATGCCCACAGAGACCTGATGGATACAGAAAGCGACAGGACTGTAAGTAAACAGCAAAAACCGGAGGTTGCAGATGAAAAATAAATACTGGCCAGTTGTTTTGGTTATATTCGCTCTCCTGCCATTGTCTGTGTCGGCGCTGGACTGGAGTGAACTGGATAGTGCAAGCCAGCAGGTTTTAAGTCCTTTCAGGGAACAGTGGAACGGTCTCAGTGGACAACGTCAGGAAAAATTGCAACTTGGTGCCAGTCGTTGGTCGAAAATGGATGATGTAGACAGGCAACAGGCACAGGAGCGATTGCAACGCTGGCATCAACTCGACGATAAGACCAGGGCGGCGATAAAGCTTAGATTCTTGAAATTTCAGCAGCTTGGTGCCGATCAGAAACAGAAAATTCGAAATAATTTTAACCGTTTTCGTAGTCTAACGCCGGAACAGCGCAGGAAATTTAAGGCCCGTTGGAAAGAACTGGCGCCAGCACAGCGAAAACGTTTGCTTCGTCGACTCAAACACAGGAAGCAGCAGTAGCGCAGACTTTTATCTAATGATGAAACTTTATCCTGGTCTGCTAGCTGTGTTAGGTCTGCTGACCAGTTCGATGCTTCTCGCTGAAGAATGGATTGGTCTGGATGTCGAGCCACCGCTTATTTTCGGACTCAGCTTTAGTAAAACCGATAAAGATACTTATACAGATAACCTGTATCTGAGCTTGCCTGTATCATCGGCAATTGGACTGGATTTTGATTACAGTGAAACCACCTTTATCGATGATCAGGTCCGCTTCGACAGCGACAGTCTGTTTTTGGGGGTTGATGCTGAAATCGAAAGTGGGGCAGGATTTTCGCTAAGCTATCAGTTTCAGGGGCAGCGCGAGGAACTCGAAATTGAACAGTATCGATTCCAGCTAAGTTTTGACCTTTACCCGATAGATTTGAGATTTGGTTATGGCTTCGGGGAGTTGAGGCTGTTTACCAGGCGCGATATTCGATCCAGCCCGGTTATCCCCGATTATTTTCAATCCGATATGAACATCCTGGATGTCGGGCTTGACTGGTGGTTCGATAATCTGAGTTTTGGCCTGTTTCATCAGCGATACGACTACGAGAAGCGGGTGTCATCGCTTGGCTCAAGACCGCTGTTACTGTTTCGGGTAAAACCGGGTGTTCTGGCGCATAGCGGCTTGTTGCTTGCCGAGCAAACCAGTCTCAGCATTCAATCGCTATATGAGCATACTGGCCTGGCCTGGAACTGGTCTAGCAGTCGCTCAGAGCTCGACGATAGCAGTGTACAAAGTCTGCAGATGGACTGGACAGGATACTTCGGTGAACATACTGGGCTGATAGTTTCGCTAGGTGTTACCAGTGAAGATGAATGGATGGTCGGACTGGGGCTGGAATGGATACACTGAGCCCAACCCGCCGTAGACAATTAGATGACTTTCTTGCCGCACACGAGGTCCATGCCTACGGAATGGCCTTTATGCTCACACAAAATCGTGATGATGCGCTGGAACTGGTTCAGGATAGTATGCTCAGGCTTGTGCAAAAATATCGACACAAACCTCCCGATGAATGGCGCGTGCTGTTGTATCGAATTTTACAGAACTGTATTCGTGATTTTCATCGCAGGCAGAGTCTGCGTAAACTGGTGTATTTTTTTAGTCATGATGACACTGGGGACGATCACCAGTGCGACCAACAGGATCTTTCAAATAGCAGCCAGACACCACCCGTAGCGGTACAACAGATCGGTGTGCTGGAAAAAATAAATAAGGCTTTAACGTCTTTACCACTACGCCAGCAACAGACGTTTCTATTGCGAGCCTGGCAGGAATTCAGCACCCGGGAAACCGCTTTTGCTTTATCTATATCCGAAGGTAGTGTTAAAACGCATTACAACCGTGCACGACAACGTTTGCAACAAATTCTGGGAGATGAATATGAAGCAGTCTGATCCATTTGTGGAATCAATCAAAAATACACTCGATCAGCAATCACTCGAAGATGAAACCCGTCAAAAGCTGGCAAAAGCACGCCGTCAGGCGCTTGATTCTGTCGAGCTGGAAAAACCTGTACCATATCGGCCAGTTATTCTCACTTTTGCCAGTATCACAGCGCTTGCCATAGCCATTAGCCTGACCTTACAGCATGAAACTCCGATGGTTGAGGTTGATAATATTGAGACTTTTGAAATCATTACCAGTCGGGAATCGCTGGATTTGTACCAGGAACTGGAATTTTACCTGTGGTTAGAAGGTAAATTACCCGAGGAAAGTTAAATAGTAATTGCACAGCCCAGTCGAATTATTTCACGCTTAATACTAGAATAGAAGGAAGTACCGAATTTCGCGTTGTAAATAATCCTATGCTTGCCGATCTTTTTAAACCTGCCTGGCAGAGTCCCTCGGTCGATAAACGCCTGAAAGCTGTTGCCGAAATGGATGGAGCCAATGCAGAGAATGAAATTATATTATTCGATCTCGCCAAAGATGACGAAGATGCTTCGATACGCCTCGCAGCTATTGAACGTTTGCGGGATCTAACTCATTTATCTGAGCTGCTACATACGAGTGCAGAGGATGAGTTTAGAATCGCAGTTGGTCAAAGGCTGGATACATTAATTTCCTCCGAGGAATCTCTTGATAAAGCCGATATTCAAGACCTGTTGCAGCGTTTTGCGGACTTACGGCCTCGTATCGCAGCACATGCTGCTTTGGCTGAAAATCGCCTGCTGGCTGTGGATAAACTTGCAGATAGTCAAAAAATGCAGGTGCTGGGTGACACGGCTTTTACCGACACTCGTCAGTCCATCGCCGAGCAGCTTGGAGATATCGATGATCTCGAAGTAGCACGAAAAGTTCTACGTGGTAAAGACAAAAAGGCCGAGCGTATCGTAAAGCGAAAAATTGAGGCGTATAGAGAACATCAGCGCCAACAGACCGAAAATAAGGCGCTTGTAGATAAATTGACCGAGGAAGTCGAATACCTGGCAGGCCATGAGTGGTTGCCCGAGTTTAAGGCACGATGTGCTGTTCATCGACAGCAATGGGATGGTATTGATTTTGAAGTCGATGCAGACAGTCGATGCAGGTATCTGCTATCTCGAGAGAAAGTAGAAACCCTGCTTAAGCAGCAACGGGTTATTGAAGAAACCCATGACAGTCAACAGCAACTGGTTGATAAGCTGCAGAACCTGCTTGATGATATTACCGGTCGTGAATTGCCTTCACTTCACGATGCTCAGGCAGATATCGAACTCGAGCTGGACAAGGCTGCACTGGACTGGACCTGTCTGGCGAAAGTGATTGAACCCGAAGAAACCATTAATAGCCGCTATTTTATAATATCCAGAGCAATAAACTCGTCTGTACAACTCTTTTCGCAAGCATGGGAGTTGAGTGAAAATATGGAAAGCCCTGCTGAGCAGGCTATCCAGCAGTTGGAAGGCGTATTAAAAAAGTTCGACTGGCCATCGGATTTAAATGAACTTCGGGTGGTCTCTGATCTGAAAGCAAAATTAGTGGACTGCAGAAATAAGCAAAAAGCAACTGCGGATGAATACCAGCTGAAGCTTAATCGTGTACACCGCAATATCAATAAAATATTCCATTTGGGCCGAGCAGGTAATTTGCCGAGTGCGAGACACATGGCTCAGAAGGTTGAAAAGGCACTCGAGCAGATCGAAGCAAAGGAAATCTCTGCGCTACAGGAAAGATACAAGGAGGCCCTGAAAGTACTGGAAGACATGGGTGACTGGAAAAACTATGCGACAGAGCCTAAATACCTTGAACTCTGTGAGTCGATGGAGCGGCTTATCGATTCTGACAGCCCTGAAGAAAAGCGTTACGAGCAGATGAAAGCACTGCAAAAGCAGTGGAAGACACTCGGCTATTCGGATGTATCAGAGCAACACTGGCCACGCTTCAAGGAAGCCGCTGATAAGGTTTATCAACCCTGTGCCGAGTTTTTTCAGCAGCGTCGGCAAATACAAAAAGCCAATCTTGATAAACGCCAGCAATTTGTTGAGCAAATGCGTGAATTGCTGGAGGCTACGGACTGGGAAAATCACCCTGATTACAAAGCCGCACAGTCGAAGTTTTATGGAATCAATAACCATTTTACCGGGATAAAAGATGTTGAGCACAGGGCGGGACAAAAACAGTGGCGGCAATTTTCAGGTCTTAAAGATCAGGTTAAAAGCAGACTGGATGAGGCCTATGACGAAAATATCGAAATAAAGAAACGGCTCATCTCCCAGGCACAGCAACTTGCTGAAGCAGCCCCCGGCCTGGAAAACATAGATAAACTGAAGACATTGCAAGCGAGGTGGAGTCAGGTAGGTATTACCCGGCGCAAACAGGATCAGAAGGCCTGGGTCGAATTTAAGAGTCATTGTGATACCGTTTACAATGAGATGAAATCGTTGCGTCGTAGTGTCAGGGAAGTGAATGATCAGAAGCTCAATTCATACAGGCGTATTATCCAGCAGATACAGAAACTGGCTAAAAATGCCAGCAATCTGGCGAAGGCCGATCACCAGTTCAGGGAATTGCAGGATGAGTATCATCAGCTACCCGAATTGCCAGAACAAATTCCACAAACATTGATCGATGGAATTCGGCGAGATTTCGTTAAAGCCTGCGGGCAATACGAAAAACGACAGCAGCAAATAGAAGGTAATCAACAGCTGCAACAGATTCAGGCGCTGAGAGAAAAGGCAGGTTTGTGTGAGCAACTGGAGGCAAATAATCTGTCTTCATGCCGCGTAAATCTCGAGCAGATTGCCGAACAGTGGCAGGCGATAGTGCTAGACAACCCTGCGCTGGACAAACGCATTGAATTGAGGCGTGAAAGCACCGGTTCTGATCTCGATCGAGCCGAAATTGGTGTAGAACGCAGAATGCTTTGCATACGGCTCGAAATAGCACTGGATGTTGACAGCCCTGCGGAAGATAGAGATATGCGTATGCAATATCAGCTGCAGCAGATGAATCAATCGGGTTTTGGTCAACAGGCAGAGCCTGGCAGTGAGTGGTTTAAAAACCTCGAACTGGACTGGTTATGCATGCCTGGAGCGGAGCCAGCCGAACAGAGAATTCTGGATCAACGTTTCCAGCGGGTACTGAGAAGGATACGAAAATATTAACTAAATAATAAATTTATTTGGACTATAGTCGATACTAATAGTCATAAATACTGAATCATACACACATCTGGAACATGAGCCATGAGTAACAAAACTCAGCTGCACCTTAAGTTGTTAGAGGGACGTACATTTATCATCGGAAGAGAGGGGCATATCTACATTGATTCCTCTGTTGCTAGTAAAAATCATGCAGAAATCCGCATAACAAATGGGAAAATTCTATTACGCGATCTTAAGTCCACAAACGGCACTTACCTGGTTAAAAATAACAAGCTGGTGTTTTTTGAGAGTGGTGAGGTTACTCTGGGGCAGGATATTTCTATTGGAGGGAAAATATACAGTATTCATGAGTTACTGGAGGTTGCTAATGATTTTGTTAACAGTGACGATGCTGAGACTGAATTAGACTACGAGGTACCAGGGTATACAGGGCAAAAAAAATCAGTGTAGTTGTCAAATGGCAATACACTGGATAGAAAACCGGGATTATAAACCTCCAGGTAGATTTCTGCCAAACTCATCTTTTATGTATTTCGAATAAAGCGCCAGTCCGAGGCCGTCGGCACTTCTGTTTTCCGAAATGATTGCCGTATTAACTCCTAATACCACACCTTCCCCGTTGACTAGCGGACCGCCGCTATTGCCGGGTAAAATCTGTGCATCGGTAAAAATCCTGTCTTTTCCCGATTTAGTGACGATGCCGGTGGTGAGTGAATCAGTAATTCCGAGCGGGCTGCCTATGGCAAAAACTTTAGCACCCTGCCTCGGTCGGTGCTGCCGGGCAAGGTTGAGGAAAGGTGTTTTGTATTTATCCAGTTTTAATAATGCGAGGTCGTATTTTTTGCTGACCTTAACCAGTCGTGCCTTGTATTTCTTGCCATCTTTCAAAATGATAGTGAAGCTTTTCGAAAAGCTGCTAACACTGCCAGCAAATCCGAATTCAGATTGTGCCTTTTTATATTTCTTATTCATGGCGCGAAATTTCTTATCATTTTCATCGTAACGTTCTTTATATCGCTCATATTTTTTGACGTAACGATTGAAACGTTTTATTTCCGAGCTGGTGGCCCTGCCGGAATTAATATAGGCCTGATTATCGTCGATACTCTGTTCCATATTTTCTAGTGATTGCTCATCTTCCCTGAGGCGATCTTCATAGTCCTCTAGTTGTTCCTTGCGATTGAGCAGAGCGGATTCCGCCTCTTTCCAGCCGGTCGAGGTCGACGGTCTTACCACATGCCGGTTAGTAATCAGGTAACCATCGTCGGTGATAAAAAATCCTGACCCTGAACCAACTTTGGTTTGCACGGTGACCACCGACAGGGTTGCTTCGTCGATTTTGCTGGCTGGGTTGAAGCGTTTGAACAGTACTTCTTTGAGATCTGCCTTTACCGGCTTACTGCTTGATCGGGTAGTAGTTGTACCTGCTTTAGCCGATTTCTGCTGCGAGGTAATTGGCGTGCCGTCGGCGTTAACAGGCTTGTCGGTGAATTGCCAGCGCCCATTTTTGTCCTTGTATTTATAGATCTCTGCATTTACCGGCAGGTTCAGCATGCAGACCAGAATAATGAATGAGATCCAGTTAAATAATGCCGAGTTCATGAAAATCTCCCTGTGCTGAATAGTCGCTACGGTTAATTTTAGTCTACGAATCTACCGCTTTCCAGTGATTCGGTTAGTTTGATAAATTCGTTTATTGAGACTGTTTTGGAGAGATGCCAGTTTATAGCGCTCAAACTACTATGGTATCTGGCCGCTTTATTGAAGTCTGCAGATAGATTTTCTGCAATCGGATTGTTGAGTAAGGCGGGTACGGAATAAGGGCTACAAATGATTATCGCCAGGCAAATACTATAGATATTCCTGACATGAGAGAATTTAATAAGATAGAGACCAATTGCCGTCGGGATGATGAACAATTGCCAGCCGAGATTAAACAAAGTAAGCGGCCATTGTGATGACAGCAAATAAGCAATCTGATATGCCAGCAACGAGGCTACTGCATAACCTAAGAAAGCCAGACATACACAAATTGTCACAGATTTAACCTCCCAACGGTTAACCAGCAGACGTTCAATGACAGTTAGTGCGAGAACAAATAGTCCGATACTGAGTGCGGTTTCGCGAAGCATATAACTGAAGAGAGCATCCCACCTGAGGCTGCTGAAATTTCCCAGAAAATAGTGCAGGCCGCCAACCAGCAAACAGATTACAGCAAGCAGGTAGACACAAATCGGGTGCTGAAGCAGATTCTGCCCATGGTTTCCAGCCAGCTGGCGAGTACCGGCGACGCTTTGACTTCTCGACAGTATGGTCGCTTTTATGCGGCCCAGTTGTAAATTAAGCGGAAGCAACGAGGATTCCAGCTGATCCTGTTGACAATTGTTTATTTTAGTCGGATTTATTTCGGCAAGATTTTCCAGCTTGATGCTACCCGACTCGTTCCTGCTAATTTTTAGATGATAAGGCGACACGGTCGGGTCTGATAGTATGATGTCGTTATCGAGAGCCCGACCGATACGGGTAATATCCCGGTTGAGCTCGAAGTAGCGGTGCAGGCCCCGGGTTTTTACTTCAAGAATCAGGGGTTCCATTCGATTGACTCCAGGAACTTTTTCAACAACGGCAGGGTTGACTGATATTTCACTCCAGTCATGGTGAGTGTAATGAAAAATCCCTGTTGCTTATGACCAGTCATTGCCGCCGTGAAAAGGACATCGCTTAATCCCTGATATTCGACATAGTCGCGTCGACAAAGGCTGGACTTGAACTCCTGTCTCGCAATTTCGACAAACCAGGTCTGGCAATTGAAATTACTGACTACTTCCTTACTAACTCGACCGTTTATTTGATCTTTATTGAGTTTTTCATATAAATTGTAAAAGCGTAGGCGGTCGAGTTGATCAGACTCGAGCCAGTAATATTCATAGCTAAGATCACCCACGAACTGGCTGGTTTCATCCAGGTAAACATTGTTCTGATTAGCGCAGCGAATCTGAAAGCGGTTGTACAATTTGTTGATATTCAACTTCTTACTATTATCCCAGCAGCGGATTGTCGGAGAAATTGCCCCTGGTAATTTCAGCTTTCGGAGTTCAATATCAGGCCAGTCGTGGGCGGTAATTTTTTCGATATACTGATCTTCGTATTCGATTAACTGCCTCGAAACCTCGGTCTTAAATTGCGCTTCGGTTTCCAGTGCAGGCCAACTATCCGAGTTGATGAGTTCATTGAGAAATCTGGATGGCACGATAAAACTGATATCATTACGTGCAGTGGCGACATTTATGCCGATAATTTTACCAGTTTCATCAAAAGTCGGACCGCCGCTCATACCTGGATTGAGACTCCCCGAAAAAAGAATGCGACTGTCGTCGGTCTGATTAAGTATGCCGCCGTTGGTTCCGACTGCAATAGTCAGGCCCAGGTCGAGCGGGTTACCCATCGCGAATACCGGCGCACCGCGAGGAGGTAAAGTAGTGCTTTGAATCGGTTTCCCTAAGGACTGATCCGAAATTAACAAAGCAAGGTCGTGGGCAACGTCGAGCGCCTGAATTCTTAACTCACCCTCGGTACCGTCTTTTGCCAGATAGGAAATATAAAAGCGACCCGGTTCCTGAATAATCTGCCCGATCACATGGTAGTTGGTGATAACCTGGTGACTGTCGCCATAAATGAAGCCGGAACCGATGCTGGATTTTTTGCCAGTCTCTCGATTGAGTACGCGAATTTGAAATACACGGTTTTCGTTGAGTTGAAAAATTGTCTTCGAATTAAGCGCCAGAACCTGCGTGGGCAGACACATCATCAGCCATAGCAATACTGCCGAAAAGGCTGCTAATAGTCGCATATTCAGGTCGATGTCAAATTGTGTCAGTTAGCGGACACGCATGCCAGGTTTGGCGCCTTCATCGGGCTCAAGAATATAAATTTCCTTATCGCCGGAACCTGCTGCCAGTACCATGCCTTCGGAAATACCGAATCGCATTTTACGCGGTGCGAGGTTGGCTACCATTACAGTGAGTTTGCCTTCTAGCGTTGTCGGCTCGTAAGCACCGCTGATACCGGCGAAGACATTACGTGTTTCATTACCGATATCAAGCGTGAGCTGGAGTAGTTTATCCGACTTTTCCACACGCTTTGCTTCGACAATTCTCGCAATGCGAAAATCGAGTTTGGCAAAATCGTCGTAGTTGATTTCTGTATCGATTGCCTCGATAGAGCTGTCCCTGTTCTGGGAAGTGATTTTCTTCTCTCTTGCCTCGGCTTCCTTGCTTGCCTCGATCATTTTATCGATATAAACACGGTCGATGCGAGTCATCAGCGGCTTGAATCGATTCACCGCGTGATCGAGCAAATGATTGCCGAGATCATTCCAGTTCAGAGGATTAACATTGAGGAAAGACTCGGCCTGTTCTGCGAGTTTGGGTAATACCGGTTTTAATAATATTATCAACTGGCGGAAACAGTTAATACCAATAGTACAGACATCGTGTACTTCACCGTGCCTGGCTTCGTGCTTGATTCCAACCCAGGGTTGTTTTTCATCGATAAACTGATTGGCCCTGTCGGCCAGCGCCATAATTTCACGCATGGCTTTACCGAACTCGCGGTTTTCGTAGGCATCAGCAATGATACTGGAAGCATCGAGATACTGCTGGTTTAAGCTGTCGTCGCTCATACTGGCGGCGAGTTTACCTTCGAAGCGTTTGTTAATGAAACCGGCACAACGGCTCGCAATATTGACGACTTTGCCAACCAGATCGGAATTCACACGGGCGCAAAAATCATCCAGGCTGAGATCGATGTCCTCGACGCCAGGGCCGAGTTTGGCGGCAAAATAATAGCGCAGATACTCCGGGTTCAAATGCTGCAAATAAGTCCTTGCCATGATAAATGTACCGCGAGACTTCGACATTTTCTGCCCGTCAACGGTCAGGAATCCATGGCAGTAAACCGCGCTGGGCCTGCGGAAACCAGCACCATGCAACATGGCCGGGAAAAATAATGTATGAAAGCGTGCGATGTCTTTGCCGATAAAATGATATAGCTCGGCTTCGCTGTCGACCTGCCAGTAATCATCAAAATTGTGATCGTTATGGTCACACCAGTTTTTAAAACTGGCCAGATATCCGATCGGTGCATCCAGCCAGACGTAGAAGTATTTACCTGGTGCGTCTGGAATTTCGAAACCCCAGTAAGGTGCGTTGCGCGAAATATCCCAGTCCTTGAGGCCGTCCTCCAGCCATTCGTCCATTTTGTTGGCGATCTCTTTCTGGATATGGCCGGCGCGTGTCCATTTTTTTAGCATGTCTTCGAAATCGCTGACTTTGAAGAAATACTGTTCCGAGTCCTTTTCTATCGGCGTTTCACCAGTGACTACTGAGACGGGGTTGATTAAATCAGTAGGTGCGTAGGTGGCACCGCAGTTTTCACAGTTATCACCGTACTGATCGGCTTTACCGCAGTTAGGGCACTCGCCCTTGATAAACCGGTCGGGCAGAAACATCTCGGCTTTTGGATCGTAGGCCTGTGAAATGACTTCGGTGCGCACGTGCCCCGCTTCTTTCAGGCGCTGGTAAATGAGTTCTGAATAATGCTGGTTTTCGGGTGAGTGGGTGCTGTGATAATTATCGAAATCCACCCCGAAATCGGAAAAATCGGCCAGATGCTCCTGTTGCATACGCTCGATAAGAGATTCCGGGGTGATGCCTTCGGCCTGTGCGCGTAGCATAATCGGCGTACCGTGCGCATCGTCGGCGCAGACGTATATGCATTCGTGTCCACGCAGTTTCTGAAAGCGAACCCAGATGTCGGTCTGTACATATTCGAGCATATGGCCGATATGTATCGGTCCATTGGCATAGGGCAGGGCGCTGGTGACAACAATTTTGCGGGAATCGGAACTCATGAACGGGCTTTGGCTGACTAAAGCGCTGTATTTTAGGGGCTGCGCCACAGACTGTATAGTGGAGCCAGCCAACAATCGTATAAAAACTAGGTGATATTTATCAGCAGGGTCGGGTAAAATGCCCGACCCCTGTTTCTACAACCGAATGAAAGTATAACTTATGGCTATAGATAAAGCTCAAATAGAAGGCGCACTGGCGGAGTTGATCGACCAGAATATGGAAAACGACCTGGTCTCTAGCGGTGTTGTGAAAGATATCGCTATCGAGAATGACAAGGTCAGCGTTTCGGTCGTATTGGGGTATCCGGCAGCGGGTTATTTCGATACTTTGAAACAGGCGATAAAAGACAGAGTTTCTGCGCTTGATGGTGTAAGCGATTTAAGTGTCAGTGTTTCCAGCAAGATTAAATCTCACGCCGTACAGCAGAACCTGAAACCGCAGCAGGGTATCAAAAACATCATTGCTGTCGCTTCAGGAAAAGGTGGCGTAGGTAAGTCGACCGTGGCGGTGAATCTGGCCCTGGCGCTACAGGCTGAAGGCGCCACTGTAGGTATTCTCGATGCCGATATTTACGGCCCCAGTGTCCCGCGTATGCTGGGTTGCAAAGGGCAACCCGAGTCAGTCGACGGCAAAAGCCTTGAGCCGATGATTGGCCATGGTATTCAGTCGATGTCGATCGGCTATCTGGTCGAGGAAGATACGCCGATGATCTGGCGCGGGCCGATGGTAACCCAGGCACTGGAACAATTGCTGAATGACACACACTGGAAAGATATCGACTACCTGATCGTCGACTTACCGCCGGGCACGGGTGATATACAGTTAACCCTGGCGCAAAAGATTCCAGTCAGCGGTGCGATCATCGTCACAACCCCACAGGACATTGCCCTGCTCGATGCGCGTAAAGGTCTGAAAATGTTCGAAAAAGTCGAAGTGCCGGTTCTCGGTGTCGTCGAAAACATGAGTATTCATATCTGTAGCCAGTGTGGCCACAGCGAACATATTTTCGGTGAAGGTGGCGGTACCCGCATGGCCGAACAACACGACGTCAACTTTCTCGGTTCCTTACCGCTCGATATTCGAATTCGCGAGCAGGCCGACAGCGGCAACCCCACCGTGGCAGCCATGCAAGACAGCCAGATAAGTGGGATATACCGAGCTATTGCCCGTAAAACTGCGGCAAAGCTATCCACTCTGGCGAAAGATCATTCGGCGGCTTTTCCGAGCATTGTTATTCAGAATGATTGATTCCAGGACAGGCATCCGGGCATTAATCTGTATTGCCCTCAGCTTTAATGAGCTGATTTGTATGACACTGTCTTACAGGGTATAATTTAACGTCGAGAAAATGTCTGAGTTACCTGTTATGCGTATTAATGCAAGATTAGACGAAGAACATATCGATAAGCTCGAAATACTGAAAAATACAGAAAAACTGACAACCACAGAGGTCATTAAACGCGCGCTCGATTTGTATTTCGCACGAGTGAAAACAAAGCACAAAACAGATATGAATCAATTGCTGGAAAGTGATTTCATAGGCTGTGGGGAAGGGCCGCTAGATTTGTCTGAAAACTATAAGGAATATTTGACCGAATCGCTTGAACAAAAACATGGTATTGACTGATACGGGTTACTGGCTGGCATTGGCGAACCCCAGAGATAAATATCATCATGCTGCCCTCGAAGTCAGTAAAACTATCGATTCTGGTCTGGTTATTACCTGGCCTGTCATTACTGAAACCTGTCATTTGCTGGGAACACGAGTTAGTCGCTTAGCCCCCGTCAAATTTTTAAACCAGGTGGAACAACTGACTGATCTGTATACTTTGTCAGTAGAAAATATTAGCCGAATTAAATTCCTAATGGAGAAGTATAGAGACCTGCCGATGGACCTGGCAGATGCCACTCTAGTCATAGCTGCTGAAGAACTGGGTGAAGGTTACATCCTGTCAACAGATCGGCGGGACTTTAAAACCTATCGCTGGAAAAACCACAAACCATTTAAGAACCTGCTATTTCCTGATGACTGATAAAATATATAACGTGCATGGTCGTGAGTAGAGTACGATATTTTTCTTTCAGGCTCACCTGGTGAGCTATTGGAAATAATATAATTAGCGGGTATTTCAATTTACGGAAAGGGAGTCGTGAAACATCGAAACCTGATACAGGCAATTATCACCGCCTTCGGCAGTATCGCGCACGCGTTGGTGTCAGACCGAAATAACCCCCCAAAACAAATGATATTACTGGAAACCACAGTGGCTGGATTTCAGTATTACGCTGGTGAAGATCTATTTCCTCAACTTTGTCCGGATCAGCCGTTAACGCTCCAGCGCGAATCAAACAATCACTTTGATGAAAACGCCGTTGCGCTTTATTGGGAAGACAATCAACTGGGTTACCTGCCGCGTAGCGATAATGTTGTAATTGCGCAAATGATGGATTGGGGGGAATTGCTGGGTGGTCGGGTTTGTGAGTTGTTTAAGGGTACTTATTGAGTTATTAGATAAATGCACAAAGATAAAGTTACTGTGATTGCTCATCGTAGATAAGACGGGAAAGAGCAGACTCTTATTGATCATTTAAATGGGGTAGGAGGTATTGCCGAAAGGCTAGCAGCCAAACTGAGGGTTCCTGAAGTTGGAGGGTTATTAGGTTTGCTGCATGACTTTGGAAAATTCAGTAAAGAATTTCAAAACTATATTGGGTCGACTACAGGGAAAATAAATCTGGATGAGGATGAGTTTGTAGATTTTAAAGGCATGAAAGGAAAAGTAGACCATTCATCAGCAGGGGCTCAATGGGTTTGGGATTACTGTATGAGTCGCGGTGAGGCCGGACAATTGGTCGGCCAAATATTTTCGCTGTGCATTGCTTCTCATCACAGCGGATTAATTGATTGCCTTCGGTTAGAAGGAAGCGATAGTTTTCTCAAAAGAATGGAAAAAGAGGATATAAAAACTCACAAAAATGAATGTATTGAAAATGCACCGGCTGATTATTTGGAAAAAATTGAAACACTCTTAAATACAAAATTATTAAAATCAGTAGCGATAGAAATTAATAAGCTCGCTAGTCTGAGTGGTGCTGGTGGATTCAAACAAATATGGTCTTTCTACCAAGGACTATGGACACGGATGCTATTCAGCTGCCTGATTGATGCTGATCGCATTGACAGTGCCGACTTTGAATATCCAGAAAATTCCCGTTTCCGGTGTATAAGTACAGATTGGTCGGTAGTAGTCAATCGTCTTGAATTGGCAATACGGGAATTCCAGGGTGACAAGCCTGTTGATCAGTTGCGCCGCGATATTTCTGATACTTGCAAAACACGCGCTGAAGATAAACAAGGGGTATATATACCCTGACCGTACCTACTGGTGGGGGCAAGACATACGCTAGTTTGCGATATGCTTTGCATCATGCGCAGCGACACCAATTAGATCGAATTATCTACATCATTCCTTTTACTTCGATAATCGAGCAAAACGCCAATGCTATACGGGAAGTTTTGGAGTGCTCAATGGATGAATACCCATGGGTGTTGGAGCAACACTCTAATCTTGAACCGGAACAACAAAGTTGGCACAGTAAGCTGGGGAGTGAAAATTGGGATGCTCCGATTGTAATGACTACGATGGTGCAGTTTCTTGAGGTGGTTTTTTCGGGTGGAACGCGAGGTGCTAGAAAAATGCATCAGTTGGCCAATTCAGTGCTAATTTTTAATGAGATACAAACTCTGCCGATCAATTGCACACATTTGTTTTGTAGTGCACTAAATTTCCTCACCGAGTATTGTTGTGCGACCGCTGTACTTTGTACTGCAACCCAGCCCTTATTGGATCAGTTAAAGTCACCGGAAAAAGGACAGCTCACCATTCCACCTGAAAATGAACTGGTGAGTGATGTCCAAAAATTATTTGAAGATTTACAGCGTGTAAGAGTTGCAACCACTATATCGCCAGGGAGGTCATCACTACAACCTCGATGATGAACGCCTAAAAAACCGGGATCAGCCAACCCAGTGAATTGATTTGTTTAGCTCAGCACTTTTGTCGTGCTATAATTATGCTAGCAAAACACTAGCAATTCAGGAGGCCAATAATGCCATCACTCGTCATTAAAAATTTACCCGAAGACCTTCACGTAAAGTTAAAGGAGCAGGCTGCGCGTCATCATCGAAGTATGACGCGAGAGGCTATCGCTATATTGAGTGAGGGTGTTGGGCCGATGAATACCAGGGAAATGCCTGCGCCCTACAAAGGCCGGGTGCCGATAACGGAAGAACTGATTAATATGGCGAAACACGAAGGGCGCAAGTGATTGTTACCGATGCCAATGTCATTGCCTACTGGTTAATCGAAGGAGACTACACTGCGTTAGCCCGGCAGTTGTACGAGGTTGATCCGGTCTGGATCGTGCCGACCTTGTGTCGGCATGAGTTGGCGAATGTCATTACAAGCTATGTTAAACACGACGCCATGGCTGTTATCAAAGTCCCAGCGTTGTGGCAAAGCCTGATGTTACTGATCCGAGGTCGAGAATACGAAGTGGATCTCGATCATGTTATCGCGTTGGCGGTGGAAAGGAATCTCAGTGCTTATGATGCGCAGTACCTGTATCTGGCTATGTCCCAGGGTATTTCGCTAGTTACACAGGATAAAAAGCTTATGGCTTCCATTGAAACGGCTTTTTCGATATCCCAGTATCTAGATCAATGAGGCTTAACAAAAGCAGGGAATAACATAAATACTCATGGACGAATTCACTCAACCAATCATGCTCTCCGCCCTGCAACACTATGCCTTTTGCCCAAGGCAATTTGCATTAATTCACCTCGAGCAGGTCTGGGCCGAAAACTACTTTACCGCCCAGGGCAATTTGTTACACGAACGCGTTGACAGTTGCGAGCCTGAGCAACGCGGTAATGTGCGTTACGAGCGGGGCGTGGCCGTGCATTCACAACAATTAAAACTCACCGGTAAACTCGATTTGCTGGAAATAGAGGGTAACCCCTCGAACCAGTATTTCCCCGTTGAATACAAACGTGGGAAGCCCAAACAGGAGGACTGGGACAAGATTCAACTCTGTGCCCAGGCTTTGTGCCTTGAGGAAATGCGTGAGGTCGAAATAATTCAGGGTGCCCTGTGGTACTGGCAGGTAAGGAAGCGCCACCCCGTTGTATTCAACCAGTCTTTACGGGAGCAAACACTCACTGTGATTCACAATGCACACCAGATATTGGAATCGGGAAAGACACCAGCACCGACCGAGGACAGAAAAAGATGTCGTGCCTGTTCACTACTGGATTTGTGTGAACCCGGAACCTTTGGAAGGATTGTTCAGGCGTCTATATCAGGGAATTGTTTAGCCAATGAAAAAAATGCTCAACACGCTATACATCACCCGGCAGGAAAGCTACTTGCACAAGGAGCGTGAAACCATTGTCATCAAGCAGGGTAAGGAGAAGCTGGCGCAATTTCCGGCAATCAGCATTGCGAATATTCTGTGTTTCGGCCAGGTATCGGTGTCTCCTTTTTTAATGGGCTACTGTGGTGAACAGGGCATAGGCCTTGCTTTTTATAGCGAATACGGCAAGTTTCTGGCGCGTGTTCAGGGACAGCAAAGCGGTAATGTTCTGCTGCGTAGGACTCAATATCGATGGGCCGATGATAATCAAATATCCTTGTCAATTGCGCGCTTAATGGTAGCAGCCAAAATCGCCAATTGCCGGGTTGTGCTGCAGCGTGAAACACGAAACCATGGTGAGAATGCAAAGATACTGAGAGTTGTCGATCAACTGGCTTCGAGTCTTCGCCGGGTAAA
>JAAEOZ010000595.1 GCA_024222685.1 Gammaproteobacteria bacterium
AATCGGAAGCCGATTACAATAAGCATGCCGAAGACATGGAAGGCGAGCAGCTTAAAATCATGAAGCGCATCAATCATATGCCCGGCACCGTCGAGGTCTGCGTCACACGTCATGGCACGCTATCCGGTCCGATTCAAACCGATATTACCGGCTTCGAAGAAATTACGCCTTATAAGGGTGGCTGGTGCGGTAACGACGTCTGGCCAAAAATATTTAATGCCAAAATTCGTCGACACCTCCGTAATATGGCGTCAGCTCTGGGCGATCAGCTCTATAAGGAGGGCTACAAAGGTGTATTCTGCATGGACTTCCTGCTCGACACCGATGACGGCACGCCTTATCTCGGCGAAGTCAATCCGCGGATTAGCGGCGCAAGTCCGCTTACCAACCTGATCACTGCTCACTATGGCGGCGTGCCTTTGTTTCTGTTCCATCTCCTCGAATATCTGGACGTCGACTACGAAGTTGACCTGCGTCGCATTCAAAATCGCTGGAATGAGTATGATTTCTGGAGTCAGTTAGTGCTCAAGCAAACCCATGACAGGGTACAGCAACTGACACATGCGCCGGCCAGTGGTGTCTGGCGTATGGATAAATACGGTGGCATTACTTTCGACCGGCACGATCTCGACTGGACTAACGTGATCGATAACGACGAAGCTTATTATCTGCGAGTGTATCGCGAAGGCGATTACACCTACAAAGGAGCGGATCTGGGTATTATCGTGTCTCGCGGGCGTATGCAGACCGAAAAACGAGAGTTACGCGAACGCGCCAAGATGTGGACAGCGGCGATCAATGCCGAGTTTCACGGTGTGGAACCGCCGAAGATGCCGGAGTTTCCTCACGATCCGTACAAGTCGAAATTGTTTTAATTTTGGTTGTTGTATCGATTGCACATCATGATGGGGTATCTGTTCAAATCAGGGCATAGCCATCATTTATGCCTGCAGCGAGCACCGATTTTCGCGCTGGATTCTGGTTGAGCCGCACAGGCCAGGACGTTCCCGTGCATCGGATTGTCGAACAGTACTACTCGGCAAAATGGGGCGTCAGGAAACATTATCCTATCGATCTATAATTGTTTCATCTAATATGAAATGACTACTTGAAAAATATCAAATATCTCTATAAATTAGGCACTTATACGTTTCAGCAGGAGGAATTATCATTTCATGCCTGTATCAGACCAATCCATCCTGGATTTTATCGCAACCCAGCCTGGCGCAGGACGCGAGCAGATCCGTAAGGGTGCCGCATCCCACGTCAGTGAAACGACAATCTGGCGTGCATTAAGACGACTTGTTGATGAAGGAAAGCTCGAGCTTTCAGGCCGGGGCAGAGCCTCAGGCTATACCATCGCTGGCTCTGCTGTGGTGCGCGGATATCTGCAAACATCGTATAACCAACGCGCGCCCAAAAATTACAACAGAGAGTTCCTGGATCGGTACATCCCAAATACCACGTTCTATTTAAGCGAAGCTGAGCGTGAAGCGCTGCGCGCCGCCGGAACACCATTGGGCGGGCCTCTTCCGGCCGGCACATATGCGAGAAGAATCCTGGAGCGCCTTCTGGTTGACCTTGCCTGGGCGTCATCGCGTATGGAGGGCAACACCTACGACATCCTGGAAACTGAAGAACTCGTCCGTTTTGGTAAAGAGGCAAGTGGCAAAGATCGCAAAGAAACGGTAATGATCTTAAACCACAAGGAAGCCATTGAATATATAGTTGAGAACCTGAGAAGCATTGATATCACCCGTCAGGATATCTGCAATATCCATGCGCTTTTAGCAGACGGCCTACTGATTGACTCGGCGATGGCGGGACGCTTAAGAGAGATTGATGTTGGCATTGGTTATTCGAGTTACAAACCGCTCAGCGACAAATACGAAATCGAGGAAGAATTCGACATCGTCATCACGAAAGCGCATGAGATTTCAGATCCCTTCGAGCAGTCATTGTTTTTGCTCGTACACATCCCTTACCTGCAGGCATTTGCCGACATTAATAAGCGTACATCGCGTATCGCGTCAAACATCATGCTGTTAAAAGCAGATCTTGCACCCATGTCGTTTCTGACGATGAACGATCGCGAGTACATCGATGCGCTTATCGGTATTTATGAACTCAACAACGTTGCACTATTACGCGAGATCTACGTTGATGCTTATCTTGCATCGGCGCAAAACTACAAAACTCTGCGGGCGGAAGTGGAAACACCTGACAAAGCCGCAGTGGTTTATCGCGAATTCATCCGAGAAGCTATTCGCAAATGCATTCTGGAGTGGAAGGAATTTCGCCCGGATGAAATCCGGACCATGGCCGAACAGCAGAACTTACCCGATGAAGATCACGATGATGTCATTGCCTATGCCCGGAAGCAGTTCGATGGGCTTCATGCGGGAAACGTCATCAGATACCGCTTGAAACCTCAAGACCTGGAAAGCCTGAAAAATCGGCAAACTGCCGAACCAGCTGGCGGATTCGTTGACTGACAGGTTAAAGGGTTGGATCAATCGTCCGTTGGCGAGTTCAGCGGCGGCAAATGATCGACGGGCCATGACTAAACCCTGACCCTCGAGCGCTGCTTGCAATGCCAGCGGGTAGTTATCGTAGACAGGGCCGAAATGGACTTTATCGATATCCATTTCTGCTGCTAACAACCAGAGTGCCCAGTCATCGGCTTCATTTTTGATTGAGGATATTTGCAACAGCAGGTGACGCGCCAGATCCGTGGGCTGGTCGAGCGTATTGAGATGATCATCTGCAAGTTTAATTATTTCAGTAATTGCATAGTTATACTATGCATATATAAGTAAACGTCACGCTACAGGTAAATTTGATTCAAGGTACTAGAAACTACGGTCTTACTGAAGATTATTCTGGACAAGTAGTTGGCCACTTTATTCGAAGTGGTTTAGATTTCATGCCCAACTATCTAGCCATAATTTTGATGTGCATATCTTTTTTACTCTTTCCCTTATCCTTACCTTCTACCCACAGGGGGCATCAGGATCCCAAAGGGAGAAGGGATTTATTGTAGTGGTCTCTAAATCAGGCTGGTTGTTGCGTTTCAATCGGCGGCTCTACAATCGACTTGGACCAGCCGATCATAGCTTCAATTGCTTCGGCAACGCGCAATACCTGTTCATCACTACCGGCAGGGCCGAGAATTTGCAATCCCAGCGGTAATCCATGATCGCCGAGGCCCATCGGAATAGAGCAGGCCGGCAATCCGGCCAGATTGGCATCGTAAAGAAATCCGGCCCAGTCCAGCCAGGGCATTTCTATCGCGGTATCGGCGATTTGATGCGGATGAATACTGCCGTGCGGGAAGGCTTCACAGCCCAGTGTCGGCGTGATTAAAATGCCCGATGCGTTTCTTTCAAACAGGTCATCGTAGGCCTTGCGGATAGTATCGCGATATTCATGCGCCTGGTCGAATTGCGCTTGAGTAAACTGCGCACCGAATTCGATAAATCCCTGCGCCACTTCACCGATATCGACATTG
>JAAEOZ010000596.1 GCA_024222685.1 Gammaproteobacteria bacterium
AAACTATGTTGCATTACTACCCACAACTGCAACACTGTCAACAACACTACCGTAGCGATGAGAAATTCGTCAGATATCTTCCACCGCCGCCTTTAACACCGCCCCATGGAACAAAAAGACCCGTTGGCGCCATTATATTTCCAAAGTATGACCCCTCTGCCGAAACCAGGCTGACGCCATTGAGTAAAACCGATGCCCTGCTTAAGTTCATACAGGAGTGTCTTGTCATTGATACACGATTAGATAAAAACAGGGTTGCCAAACTACTAAACTGGATAGAGAAAACACCCTGCTATGAGCTTATAACTACCGACCTGGAAGACGCGGTACAATGTATTCAGCATTTGTCAAATCAGTAATCCGATGCGTAAACTGTATAATATCTTTACAATAAAACCAGTTAGTGTCAGAAATTTATACAAAATTTGATAATGTGAATTTAGAAAGCGACTCTTTAAAAAGCATATTTTACTTATGGTATAAGTTTTGCATATGCTTTTATGTTGATTTAAAATTATTTAAAGTGAGGACACCATGGATAAACAAGACAAAGATTTAACTGTAGATGAAACACGCCGTAAATTTCTGGAGAAAGCGGGTAAAGTTTCTATTGCAGCACCTGCTGCGGCAATTTTGTTATCCGGTGGAATTCCGACCGTTGCTCAGGCTTCGTATGGCGGTGGTGGCACTGCATGTGATCCATATAAAATATATCCTGTAGGCCACAATTGCCACGTACCAGATTAGCAAATCATAAATATAAATCTATTGCGGGTATTTTGAAATACCCGCAATAAGCATGGAAAGAACATTCGAGTTTCCTGCCCAAATTCGCCCTCTCCAGATTTTAGTTCCTTAAACTTTTTGTAGTGCGTAACAACAAAAATTAGCTGCTTCCAGTAAGTTAAATAAACGGTACAATCGCCGATATTTATCAATATCGCGGCAGGTACCAAAATGGGGCTCAACAAACAGTTAACAGTCGGTCAGGCTGTCATCAAACTCCTCGAACAATACGGCGTCGATACCCTTTTCGGGATTCCAGGCGTACATACCCTCGACTTTTGCCGAGGGCTTAATATTAGTCAGATCAAACATGTGCAGGCACGTAATGAACAGGGTGCTGGTTTTATGGCGGATGGATATGCCCGTGCCTCGGGGCGACCCGGCGTAGCACTAGTTATTTCCGGGCCTGGTGTTACCAATGCACTTACCGCAATTGGCCAGGCTTTTGCCGATAGTATTCCGGTGTTGCTGCTCTCGGCCGATGCAGCCAGTAACACCCTGGGAAAAGGCTGGGGTGTATTACACGAGGTGCCCTGTCTAACCGATACCACCAAACCATTAACCGCACTTGCTGCGACAGCTATGGCACCTGCCGATGTACCCGAATTGCTCGCTAAAGCATTTGCCATATTTGCCTCTGAGCGTCCGCGTCCAGTTCATATAGCTATACCAATTGATATCCTCGCCATGCCGGTAGAAGAGGAATGGCATGCAGTAAACCTGCCGGAGCGACCTGCTGCATCGGAGCGTAATATCAAGATGGCCTGTGAAATGCTTTCGCAGGCCAGCCATCCAATGATTTGCGTCGGCGGCGGCGCCGCGTGGGCTGGAATCCACATTAAGCAGATAGCCGAAAAACTCGGTGCACCTGTAATAGCCAGTACAGCGGGTAAAGGTATTGTTGATGATAGCCATCCACTATCTCTCAGTGCCGGTACCGTACGCGGTGAAGTCCAGCAATATTTAAAGCTGGCAGACGTAGTACTCGCAATCGGTACCGAACTTTCCGAAGTAGACAGTTTTGTTGAAACGCTGGAAATCAATGGCCAGGTCATTCGAGTCGATATCGACCCTCGTAAAATGACCGACCTTTATCCAGCAGATCTGGCATTGATCGCCGACGCTGAAATGGCCGCAGAAGCAATTAATCTCGGTTTGCATAATCCAGTGCCTCGCCAGCAAAGCCATGCCGAGGTCGCCGAGTTAAGAAAGACGATACGTAGTAATCTTGGAAATCGGGAAGCTCGGCATTGCATTGCTCTCGATGTACTCCGCGAAGTTCTCGATGACAACACGATTGTGATGACAGATATTTGCCAACTGGCCTATACCGGTGCCTTTGCCTTTAATGTTTCTGCACCCCGCCAGTGGAACTATCCTGCCGGCTATTGCACGCTGGGTTGCGGCCTACCCGGCGCTATTGGTGCGAAACTGGCTTTGCCTGACATACCGGTAATCTGTTTTGCCGGTGATGGCGGTTTTATGTTCACGGTGCAGGAACTGGTAACTGCTGCCGAATTAAAATTACCAATACCGATTATTCTCTGGAACAACCATGCCCTTCAGCAAATTAAGGATGATATGCTCGCTCGCGATATCGAACCGGTTGGCGTTCTTGGCATAAACCCGGATTTCATCGCCCTGGCCAAATCATGCCATTGCGCGGCGATAACAGTCGACAGCGCCGAAAGCTTAACCTCAGCAGTAAAGGATGCTTTTAATAACGACAGGCCGACCCTGATTGAAATTAACGAGAACGATTCCTGGCTGAATGCGTAGAGCGAGTTTAAGCAGGTGCGAAAAAAGAAAATCAGTGCACATCTGACGCTTTATCGCATGTCGGTACTTGCTGGTGTCGGCCTGGTTATCGGCACAATCAGTTCGTTCGCCACAATCGGCTTTGTTGAAATTGTACAGTGGATAAATCACTTACTATTTGTCAGCGCTGAAAGTCGTAGCGGTGAAGACGTCGTAAAACTGACACTGATGACCATCGCAACACTTAGCCTGGGTGGTTTGGTAGTCGGCATCATGCTGCATTACGGCGTCCATCAGAAAAAACCTCTTGGCCCGACAGATGCTATCTATTCAGTTCAGTTGCGGGAAAAGTTACCCACACCGCTATCGGGTATGGTTTCAACACTGGCGTCAATTTTGTCCCTGGGATGTGGCGCATCGGTCGGCCAGTATGGCCCGTTGGTTTATCTCGGCACATTCATCGGCCAACTCACCAATCGATTAAACCTCGGACTACGCGATATTCGCAGCATTGCCATTGCCTGCGGCATTGCGGCGGCTATTTCGACGGCTTTCAACGCACCAATAGCAGGGCTGATATTTACTCACGAAGTCATTTTGAGACATTATTCATTACGCATATTTACCGCCGTGACAGTTGCCAGTGCCAGCGGTTTTGTGGTTGCTAACGTGGTCTTTCAGCACCCGCCGTTATTCCTCATCGAATTCAACCAGCATTTCCACGCGGCCGAGTTCTTTCTATTCGCTCTCGAAGGCTTAGCCTGCGGTCTACTCGCCGTGGGCTTTATGAAGTTACTGCAACAATCGCAGGAATGGTCGGCAGGTATAAAAATTCATGCCATATTCAAGCCTATGCTGGCAGGCTTTTTCCTCGCCCTCGTGTCACTACAGATTCCAGAGGTACTGGGAGCGGGACTGGAGGTTTTACGACAGGCGACTGAGCCAGGTAATTTTACCATTTTCGAATTAACTACAATTCTTATTGCCAAAGCCATTGTGACTGCTATCTGCATAGGCTTTGGTTTCGCCGGCGGCGTCATACTTCCGGCATTACTCATCGGTGTTTTATTCGGCGCTCTGTTTGCTTCATCTATTCCTGAATTGTTACTGACCGATTATTCCGGCTTATCGGTTTATGCGGTATGCGGTATGGTAGCAGTGGCGAGCCCGGTGATTGGCGCACCCATGACCGCACTATTGATCATTTTCGAACTAACTCGTCACTACGAAATCACCGTGGCAGCCATGGTGACGATTGTTTTTGCCAACCTGGTATCCTATCACTGGTATGGCCGCTCGCTATTCGATTCTGAATTGCTCAAACAGGGGCTCGATTTATCACTCGGCCGCGACAGGGCCTATTTACGTCATTTAAAAGTCATGGACTATCTGTCACACAAGATAGAGGGCGACCAGGACGATACGTCACTTGCCGGGCCGACCGCTAAACCCGATCTCGAATTTGATGAAAATACCAGTTTATGGTTTGCCATGGAAGCCATGCGCGATTACCACGGCGATGCGGTACCGGTAGTAGATTCCCGGACCCGAGGCTTTCTCGGCACGATACCGAAAACAGCAATAATTTCCGCCTATCTCGACGCCATACACGATTTGCGTCGAGAGGAGCATGAAGCCTGATGCCTCACCCGATTTCCTGCTACAATCGCGCGGCTCTAATGGAACATCAATGCACTGGCAACAAACCCTTAAAGACGACGTAAAACGCGCAATCGCCGAATGCGGCGTTGATTTTGTATCGATCGGCGCCATCACCAAAAATATCCGTGCAATCGATTTTTCACTTCGGTTTGTGTAGCAGTTGAAAGACGAATTCACCCAGCAGGCATCACCCGAAGATGCCGACAATACCGTTAAGGGCATCGCTGCTCTGGTAGTCGCCACGCTATTTTTTGCAGGGCAGGATGCGATAACCAAACACTTGACCGAGACCGTTCCTGTCGCGCAGATAATATTCGTGCGATTCGTTTTCTTTACCCTGTTTGCGTTAAGCTTCGCTGCTCGCAACATTGGAATTCGTCGAGCTTTCGTATCGCACCACCCCGTACTACAGATCCTGCGAGGCCTGCTTATCGTCGGCGAGATTGCGCTTTTTGCCTGGTGTTTACACTATATGGGGCTGGCCGAAATGCATGCCATCTTCGCCAGCTTTCCGCTTGTTATAACTGTTCTGTCAATTCCACTGCTCGGCGAGAAAGTTGGCTGGCGTCGGTGGATGGCAGTCAGCCTCGGATTCGTCGGCACACTAATCATTATTCAACCGGGCCCCGAAGGTTTTAACCGTTACACAATATTCGTTTTGATATGTGTTGTAATGTTCGCGGTTTACAATTTACTCACACGGAAGGTATCCCGAAAAGATCACTTCGAAACATCTTTAATCTATTTTGGTGTAGTCGGATTTGTTATGACCCTGATAGCAATTCCTTTTTTCTGGGTACCCGTCAGCACCAGTGATACTATCTGGCTACTGGTCATTAGTGCTACCGGTATCGTCGGTCATCTGCTTTTGATAAAATCTTTGCAACTGGCCCCGGCAGTAATTCTACAGCCCTTCAATTATTTCGTACTGGTGTGGGCAATTGGCATCGGCTATTTTGCCTACCAGGAAGTTCTCGGCTCAACAGAGCTGATCGGTGCAGCATTGGTAGTGCTCAGCGGTATCTATATCGCACGACGCGAATATACCGTTACACGCCAGGCTCGTAAGCGGCTACGGCGCGCGATGTATCCACCCGAGGCATAATCCAATTAAGTCACATGCACTCGACCTCAGCTCTGAATTATACTTTCAGAACATATTTCTGAATTCACTTCTGGATTGTTTTTATGCGCCCATTTATTTCAATTGAACT
>JAAEOZ010000597.1 GCA_024222685.1 Gammaproteobacteria bacterium
CTGATTAAGCCGCTACTGGTATCGTCTACCACGTTAAAGCGCGAATTCCCGGTGCTACTTGCGGTAAATATTATTGCGGTCTACTTCCTGTACGACGGTGAACTGAGTTCCCGCGAAGGTATCATTCTGATCCTGCTGTTCATTTTCGTTTTAGCTGGCATGGCGTGGATTTCCCTGCTAGTGGAAAAAGGCGACCCCCTGATGTCAGAGACATCCGATGAAATTCCCTCCGAAGTGGAAACGGGTAAAGCCGTAATGTGGATCGGCGTAGGTCTGGTATTATTGCCGCTGAGTGCACAATACATGGTGGACTCAGCCGTGTTTATAGCCCGCTACTTCGGCATCAGCGATTTAATTATTGGCTTAACCATCATTGCGCTGGGTACCAGTTTGCCAGAACTGGCCGCCAGTGTGGCAGGTGTGCTTAAAGGCGAAGACGACTTAGCGCTGGGCAACGTAATTGGTTCTAATATTTTTAACTTACTGGCGGTGCTGGGAATGCCCGGTCTTATTGCGCCGGGAATTCTGGACGAACAGGCCGCCAACCGCGATGCCTACGTCATGCTGGGTATGACTTTATTGCTGCTTACATTTAGCTTCAATTTCAGGGGCACCCGCCAAATTAATCGCATAGAAGCCACGCTATTAGTGCTAAGCTTTCTGGCGTATCAGTATTGGTTATTCGCATAATGACAAC
>JAAEOZ010000598.1 GCA_024222685.1 Gammaproteobacteria bacterium
ACCCAGGAAACCTGTCAGGAAGAAAGCTCGATGAGCGACTCCTATGTCTATGGCATTCATGCGGTAGAGAAGTTTATTCAGAAATCTCCCGAACAAAGTATCGAGCTACTGGCAACTGAGCGTCGAAATCCAAGACTGTTATCGATCATCGGACAAGCTCGAAAGGCCCAGATACCAGTTCGCCTTTGCAATCGTGATGAATTGAGTGAACTCGTTAGTAATGACAAACATCAGGGCTGTGTGCTGCGGATCAAAGTCGTCGAGGGGCAGCAAAAAAGCCTCGAACAATGTTTAACCGAGCTTAACAGCGAAAGCCTGTTTCTGGTGCTCGACGGTGTGCAGGATCCGCATAATCTCGGCGCCTGCTTACGTACTGCGGATGCCACCGGCGTAGATGCGGTGATTATACCCAGGGACCGTTCTGCCAAACTCAATGCAACGGTTCGTAAGGTGGCTGCTGGAGGAGCGGAATCGGTGCCATTAATAGAGGTCACTAATCTTGCTCGGAGTTTAAAAATGCTCAAAGATGCCGGAGTCTGGATTTATGGCACGAGTGGCGAAGCAGACGCCAGTCTTTATGATCTTGATTATCGAGGCGCTGTTGCGCTGGTCATGGGTGCAGAGGGTAGTGGTTTGCGACGGCTGACAGTAGAACAGTGCGACTATCTGGTGAAATTACCGATGCATGGTGTGGTGGAAAGTCTGAATGTATCTGTTGCGACTGGGGTTTGTCTTTATGAGATTTTGCGCTCGCGGGTGAGGGCTTAAAAAGCCAGTTGTAATGCGGCTTAAGCTCCGGTAGAATCCGCGCTCCAAACTTCTCGCTCCACTGCTTATCGCGGCAGGGGGCTTTATCCAGGAGATAACATGCGACATTACGAAATAGTGTTTCTGGTCCACCCTGACCAGAGCGAGCAAGTGCCTGCAATGATCGAGCGTTATCGCAATATGATCAGCGGTTCTGGTGGTACGGTGCATCGCGAGGAAGACTGGGGGCGTCGTCAGCTGGAATTCCCTATCAAGAAAATTCATAAGGCACATTACGTGCTGATGAATTTAGAATGCGATCAGCAAGTGCTTGATGAACTTGAAAGTGCATTTCGATTTAATGATGCAGTATTGCGTCACCTGACGCTGAGCTGTAAGTCAGCGATTACCGACAAATCGCCAATGATGCTCGAAGTCGAGCGCGAGGAATCGGCCAAATCTCCAGATCGTAAGCCCGCGCCAGTTGCTACTGCCGATAGTGCTGTAGCTGAAGATGTTACCAAAGAAGAACCTACTGCAGCGGAGGTAGAATAACCATGTCACGTTATTTCCGTCGAAAACGTTTTTGTAAATTTACTTCTGAAGGAATCGATGAGATTGATTATAAGGATCTCGAAACCTTGAAAGAGTATATAACCGAAACCGGCAAAATTGTGCCCAGTCGTGTGACCGGCACCAAGGCAAAGTATCAACGTCAGTTAGCAACCGCAATCAAGCGCGCACGATTCCTTTCGCTATTGCCTTATACAGACCAGCATAAACTACGCTAGTTTAGTGGAACGTGCCTGATGCTGGCACTAGCAAGGTATACGCTCAAAGGACCGTATCATGCGGCCGCAGTGGTTGCGGTAATGGCGATATTGTCGGTGCTATTACCACTGGTATCGGGTAATCCGTTATTAGGTGCGTTATTGGGAATGGTTCTGACCTATATGGCAGGAGCACTAGTAGGTCTGGTCATTCTCACCCAGGGCGTGCAATCGGGTATTAAAGCAATTATTGCTTCGGTACTCGGCATTACTTTGGTGACAACGATAGTTTTACAGGCTCCGGAATTTGGTATCACAATCGGCCTGGCACAATGGTTGCCTATTATTGTGCTGGCTCAGGCGTTTAGAACAACGAATTCTCTGGCAATAACCCTGATGGCAGGGGTATTTCTAGGGATGATTGCGATTTTTGCGCAATTTATGCTTTGGCCGGAGTTAGAGTCTGATTGGCTATCGATTATCGAACAGTCCATGACACTGCTACGACCAGGCGAAAGCTATGACGTGGAGCAATTGAGTGAAAACGTCCGAATGATGGTTCACTGGATGATACTGGCCATGGCTGGCTCATTATATGTGTTGATGATGCTGGTAGTGTTAGTTGCACGTTGGTTACAGGCTCGCCTGGCTGAATCGGATGGATTCAGGCGAGAATTTGCGACCCTGACACTAGGTAAACCCGCGGCACTTGTTGCTTCTGTGCTATTGGGCCTGAGTATATGGTTAAAGCAGGACTGGTTGACCGCTCTAGCAATATTGATTTCAGCAGCTTTCCTGTTTCAGGGTGTTGCAGTGGTGATCGAGCGGTTGATTCGCAAGAGTAAAAATGTGGTTTTAATGTACATACTCTTTATAATTTTATTGTTGATCGTTCCGCATGTCGTGGCAATTACTATGTTAACCGGCATTATTGATAACTGGCTTGTGTTTCGTAAACACAAAATATCAGAGAATACGCCGGACTGAGTGAGTCCGGAATTTGTAAATGAAAACTGAAAAGAGGAAATCCGATGGAAGTTATTCTTTTGGAAAACATCGAGAACCTTGGTTCTCTGGGCGATAAAGTATCGGTTAAATCCGGTTTTGCACGTAACTACCTGGTACCACAGGGTAAAGCTAAAATGGCGACAGCAGCCAGCCTGGCTGAATTTCAAGCCATACGCGCTGAACTCGAAAAGGCTGCAGCAGAAGCCAGGGAGAATGGTGAAGCGAGACTGGCAGCGATTGCAGCACTGGGCAATATTGAAATTGCTGCAAAAGTCGGTTCGGAAGGTAAGTTATTCGGTTCTATCGGTACTGCAGATATTGCTGATGCCATCACCTCTGCCGGCTCTGCGGTTGAAAAGCGTGAAATTCGCCTCCCAGAAGGCGCGATACGCAGCACCGGTGAGCATGAAATCAATATTCACCTGTATACCGAGATCGACGTTACCGTAACCGTCGTAGTAGTCGGCGAAGAATAAGTAGTTAGATTGTGAAATTGTTTTACCAGGGCCTTCAGCATGCTGAAGGCTTTTTTATGCCTGTGCCTGATCTGTAAATAACCGCAAAGCGGCTGCGCCCCTGACAATCGTCCAATCCCATCATGTCGACCATTCTTTTGCCCACAGGAGTCGCTGTCAACGGTGATTTACCACTCCCGATAAATTCGAAATCGGTTATCATACCTGGTCAGAATAGCATTTAGTTTTTATCCTTATGTCGGAAATAACCAGCCGTGTGGCCGAACTCAGCCAACGTGTCGATGACCTCAAGGTACCGCCACATTCGCTCGAAGCGGAGCAGTCGGTTATTGGTGGTTTAATGCTGGATAATCAGGCCTGGGATTATATTGCAGATATTGTTAATGAACAGGATTTCTATCGCCATGACCATGCGCTGATATTTCGCGCAATCGGCGCATTAGCCGACGAAAGTCAACCCTATGATGTCGTTACAGTATCCGAATGGCTTGGCTCAAGAAGTGAGCTCGATTCCATCGGTGGACTGGCTTATCTCAGTATTCTAGCCAACGATACACCTACCGCAGTCAATATAAAGGCTTATGCCAATATTGTTCGAGAATATTCGATTCTTCGTGCATTGATTCAAATTGGTAACGAAATTTCGGCCAGTGCCTACAATGCCGATGGTCGAACAAGCAAGGAATTACTCGACGAGGCCGAACGCAAGGTATTCACCATAGCGGAGCAGGGTGCCGGTAATCGGGAAGGGTTTGCTGCAATTAACGATTTGCTTGGCAAAGCGGTACAACGCGTCGAAGAAATGTATAAGAGTGGTGAAGCCATTACAGGCATCTCCAGCGGGTTTTCAAATTTTGATGACAAGACATCTGGTTTGCAGAAATCCGATCTGATTATTATCGCCGGCCGTCCCTCGATGGGTAAGACCAGTTTTGCTATGAATCTTGCGGAAAATGCGGCAATGGGCACTGAACATTCGGTCGCAGTCTTCAGTATGGAAATGCCCGGTGAGCAACTGGCACTACGTATGATGTCTTCGTTAGGCCGGATAGATTCACATAATCTGCGCACCGGGAAACTTGATGATCAGGACTGGCCACGTCTCATTTCTTCGGTCAATATGCTCTCCAAGGCGAAACTGTTTATCGACGATACACCTGCATTGTCACCCACCGAAGTGCGTGCAAGAACACGTCGCTTAAAAAGAGAGCATGGTCTTGATTTAGTCATTATCGATTATCTGCAACTTATGCATGTAGGTGGTAGCACTGAAAACCGCGCCACTGAAATTTCTGAAATATCCCGCTCGCTTAAAGCTCTGGCGAAGGAACTCAATGTGCCGGTAATCGCGCTGTCGCAGCTTAATCGAAGTGTCGAACAACGACCGGATAAGCGGCCAGTTATGTCGGATCTGCGTGAGTCGGGCGGTATTGAGCAGGATGCCGACGTTATTCTGTTTATTTATCGCGACGAAGTTTATAACCCGGAAAGTTCAGACAAAGGCACTGCTGAAATTCTCATACGTAAGCAGCGTAACGGACCGATAGGCATGGTAAGACTGGCGTTTCTTGGCCAATACACACGATTTGAAAATCTGGCCTACGAGGATTACGGAGAAAATTTTGAATAACCACGGTCCGAATCGACACTCTCGGGCTATCATCGATTTAAACGCTATTCGACATAATTATGCATTGTTAAAGGAAAATTCGGGTGGCAAGCGCCTTATAGCGGTAGTTAAGGCCGATGCCTATGGGCATGGTGCGACCGAAGTTGCGAAGGCTTTGCCGCATGCTGATGCTTTTGCTGTCGCCGCAGTGCGTGAAGCTGTTGCATTGCGCGAAGCTGATATTCAGCAGAAAGTTCTGGTGCTCGGAGGTTTTATCCGTGCTGATGAATTACAAATCTGTGTCAACT
This sequence comes from Gammaproteobacteria bacterium, assembly GCA_024222685.1. GTDB lineage: Bacteria > Pseudomonadota > Gammaproteobacteria. Next base: position 4,919 of record JAAEOZ010000598.1, read on the forward strand.
ACAAACTGGATCCAGTGATTCACCAGTTCGATCACCTTCAATATTTGCAAAACTGTAACAGCCTCGACGGATTACAGGTCTGGGTCAAAATAGACTCGGGAATGGGGCGACTGGGTTATCAACCTGAACGGGTTGCCGAAGTGCTGGATCAGCTGGATCAATTAACTGCTCTTGGTCCAGTACGTCTAATGACCCACCTGGCCAATGCCGATGATGTGGATTCGGATTTTTCTGAAAAACAGCTCCAGGCCATTAACGCTCTTCAATTGCATGGATACGAATGGGGTATAGCGAACTCAGCAGGCATATTGGGATGGCCCGATGCACACAATATCTGGGCTCGCGCCGGAATCGCGATGTATGGTGCCAATCCATTGTCCGACAGGAAAAAGAAATTTGTCGATTTAAAACCGGCTATGCAGATGAAAAGTCGTGTACTCGCTATCAACCCACATAAACAGGGTGATGTTATCGGTTATAGCAGCACCTATACTTGTTCGCGCGATATGGTTATTGCGGTTATCGCTACTGGATACGCCGATGGCTACCCGAGGTTAAAAGTCGAAACCGCTCAGGTCAGCATCAATGGCCAGCTTTGTGATATTGTCGGCAGGGTTTCCATGGATATGATAACTGTCGACGTAACTGCGCTCGAAGCAATCAATGTTGATGATGAAGTGACCCTGTTTGGTGGGCAACCACATGTCAATGACATAGCAGATTGCTCGCAGACAATTGCATACGAAGTACTCTGCAATGTTGGCGGCCATGTCAAACGCGAATATATCGAATAAACTCAGATTTGACTGGCAAACAGTAGAGATTATCTTTAGAATCGCGCCTTCGAATTAAGCGCCTGTAGCTCAGCTGGATAGAGTACTCGGCTACGAACCGAGCGGTCGGGAGTTCGAATCTCTCCAGGCGCGCCATTCATAAAAAAACCCACTTCCTGGTGGGTTTTTTTATGAATGATGGGTCTGCGAGCCAGGTGAAAACTCAGTGGCAAAGCCCGGGCAATCTCTCAGCTCCTACCATCACATTCGAATCATTGATGATTCACTTTCGATATACTTTCTCCCATTATTACCTTTAGGTTTCGCTAATTTGATAACTTGCGCTATCTAGCCAGGAAGATGAAATCTCTATGCCCCAACCGGGACCTTCAGGAATTTGTACCTTGCCGTCATGAGCAATCGGAAAATCTTCATAAATACCGTATTGCCAGGGATAATAATCCGCTTCTTCGATGGCAAATTCGACATAGGGGCCGGCGTTTTTGATGGCGCCCATGAGGTGTAGCGTGAATATAGTGACCAGAGATAGATTAGCCGTATGGGGGGTAATAATTTTACCTGCATCCGCAGCCATTTTGACAACGCGTAGTGTGCGTTCTATCCCACCCATATAACAGATGTCGGGCTGGTATACGTCGACTGTATTGTTATCAATCATATACTTCCAGAGCGCCAGATTATTATCCTGTTCACCACCGGTTACATCCATAGGCAATGCCTCTTTAACCTGTTTCGTCCACTCGTATTCCCAATAAGGGCAGGGTTCTTCGAAATGGCAAATTCCGTTATCTTCGAGAATTTGACCAACCTCGATGGCGGTCTCAGGCAGGTAACAACTATTGCCGTCGACCATCAAATCGACTTCAGTCCCCAGGGCCTTACGTATGGTCGGGATAATTTCTTCGGTACGACCCTGCCATTCATCCTGATTACGTCCACACTCTGCACCTATACGAAATTTGAATGCATCGTAACCATGCCTGTCTCTTAGCTGCAAAAAACGTTTTGCTTCGTCTTTTGGAGTAATATCGCGCTTCATGCTGGAGGCATATACGCGGATCGGCTGAGGTGTACCGCCGAGTAATTCGCAGACGGATTTTTCTGCCAGTTTGCCGTGTAAATCCCATAATGCAGTATCGACTCCGCAAGCCGCTCGACAGATATAAGAGCCCGGAAACTTGTGTTCTTTTTCAAACACAAGATCAAGCAAGTCACCCAGCTGCGATAAATCTGAAACATCCTGACCCAGTACCCAGGGGGCCACCTGGCGATGTAAAATGGTTGTTGTTATGTCTGCATGATAGGTTGAAACCTGACCCCAGCCCTGATGCCCGGAATCTGTGGTGACGCGCACCAGGCCGACCATATCGGTAAAAAACGACTCGATACTCTTTATTTTCATCGCTGCCTGTTACTAAACTCACTTGTTCTTTTCGGCAATATGTAACAAAAAACCACTTGATTCAAGCAAATTTCTATAGCGTTACAGTAGCTAGCTGGCTAATCGCCTGGTTATATTGATTAAGCCATTCGATGAAAGCTTGCGGAGGTAAAGGTTTGGAAACATATATCCCCTGAGCGATATCGCAGCCCAGAGAATTCAGCATCTGGTAAGTCTCACGATCCTCAATACCTTCCGCTACCACTGTCAGTCCAAACCCTTGTGCCATAGTGATTATTGACTTAACAATATGTAGATCGATGTCATCCTGAAGCATATTGGTGACGAATGAACGATCAATTTTGAGTTCATTAGCAGGAAGACGCTTTAAATAGGAGAGCGACGAATAGCCTGTACCAAAATCATCGATGGAGATATTGATACCCATTTCCTTTAGGTCGTCGAGGATCATTATTGCCGAATTCATATCTTTCATGATGGTACTTTCAGTAACCTCAAAAGTGAGTTGATCCGGCCTGGTATCAAATATAGCTGTAGTGTCGTGAATCGACTCAATTAGCCCTTCGTATTCGAATGACTTAGGTGATAGATTGATTGAAATTCTGAGCTTATCGACATTTGCTGGCCACTCACTAATAAGCCAGAGCGCAGAGTGTATTATCCATAATGTAATTTCGTGTATCAGGCCATCCAGTTCCGCTATCGGGATAAAACAACCAGGTGATACATACCCTCTTATCGGGTGTTTCCATCGCAACAATGCTTCGGCTCCGCTTACCTGGCCGGTTTGCAAATCTACCTGCGGCTGAAAATGTAGCTCAAGCTGGTCTTTTTCGAGTGCAAACTTTAGCTCGGAACGGATGTCCCAATCCAGGTTTTCATCCTGATCAGATTTGTTAGCAAAAATGAAGTAGCGTTCCAGACTGTTCTTTGATTCGACTAGTGCTTTTTCCAGACTGCTACACAGGGCGGTTGAATCTCGACCATGATGTGGGAAAATGGCACCACCGATATTAGGATTTATCCTGATTCTATGGTCTGTAACCTGAAACGAATCCTCGAACTCAGCGAGAATTCGAATGGCCGCCAGATCCGCATGCCCTTCTCCCTGTATATGTCTAATGAGTATGAGAAATTCTGAACCCGCATAACGCAGGACCCTGTCCTGAGGGCGGGCTATATTTGTAAGGCGCTGAAAGATGTCTTCGATAAGCAGATCGCCGATGTCGAATCCGTGGGTCAGGTTCAAGCTTCTGAACTGATCAATTTTCAATAATAATAATGCAAACTCGCTACTCTCAGACTTACTTTGTTCGATAGCTTCATCGAGAATTGAAAACAGATGTTCTCGCTGAACTATATGAGTAGGATTGGCAGACATACCGAGTCTTACAGAAAAAACTGGCCTGGATCAATTCCATGGTAACCCGGTTTTACAGTCTTGATAATATTTAAAGGCTTGCCATCTTCTCCTTCGCTAATACTATTGAGGTTGATGGTTCTAAATGTTGAGTAAAACTTTTTATCAGCATTCAATAGAATCATTACGCGGGGTCTGAGGCGTCGAACTTTATTATGTGATACGACGACGCCTACGCGACCGTCGCTAAGTTCGACCAGGGTGCCGACCGGATACACACCCACTACCTGGATAAATTGTTCAATAAGTTCTGGTTGAAAATCGCTCCCGCTCCAGTTGTAGAGTTTCTTCACCGCATCATGGGGCGAAATTGCTGAGGCATGTAAACGTTCTGATATAATCGCGTCGTAGCAATCGATGATTCCTGCCATCTTACCAAACAGCGGGATACTGTTTCCCCTGAGCCCGCCAGGGTAGCCACCGCCATCATGTCGTTCGTGGTGGGTAGCGATCATTTCTATTATATCGTCGCTTATGCCGTCGATTGATTTAATAATCTCGAGACTATATTCGACGTGTTTTTTGACAAGGCTGAATTCAACCGCATTGTAGAGATTCGGATTGCTTATCAACTTCTCGGGTAATTTAACTTTGCCGATATCGCCTAGTAACGCACCTATGGAAACCTGTTGAATTTTCTTAATGGGTAGGCCCAGGTTGCGACCAAACGCGGCGGCCCAGACGGCTGCACTTAGCGAGTGGTTATAAGCATAATCGTCACGTTTCCTCATCATGGTGAGCCAGGCAAACGCATCTGGGTTCCGGATTACGCTATCAACCATCGGTAGGACTGCTTTCTCGATAGTAGGCAGGTTCAGCTTATTCTTGTTGAGAACATCATCCAGTAAACTCTTAATTGTTCTACTGAGTGTGACGTTTTTCCTGTGGGCAGATTTAAGTTCTTCCTTGAATTTTGACTCATATTGGTACTTTTTTGGGGTACTGTTGATCAGTAATCGAATTTGTTCGTCATGGGACAGTATTTTTCCCTGTTCCATGGGGGTGTCACCGAAATCCAGCCGGGTGCTTTTTTCAAGATCAACATAGACAAATTTACTGTGTTTTGCCAGGCCTTCAATGTCTTTTTGATTCTTTATAAGACCGCCCTGTACTTTATAGGGAGTTTCAAGCCATGGCCTGTCGAGTCGGGCAACATACATACCAGGCTTCAGATCTTCGATAGTGACTTGCTTCTGGTGATTTGACATATTTACATTATTAAGGAAATCCAGATGGCATCGGCCAGATAATCAACTGCTTATGAGTATAGGACAGATTTTCCTTAGCTACCTGTTTCGTTAAATCGGTAATCAATAATGTAGGCGGCCTTTTAAAACAGAAAAGTCACTCATTACCCATTGTCGGAAACCGGCTGATTGTTCAAGTCGCTGGTACCAGTCCTGTACCCTGGAAGGCAGGCTGATGTTGAGATCAATATTAACCAGTCTATAGAGAAACACAGCTACAGTAATGTCGGCCAGTGTTAGCCTGTTGTCAATCAGATAATCTTTGTCGGCAAGCTGATCCTCTAATTTCTGAAGACAGAATTTACAGTCATCGAGGCTTTGTTCAATTGCTGATAGATCACGATTTGATTCCGGTGTCCGGTAGTGACCCCAGAATACACCAACGAAGGCAGGCTCGAAGCGTGTCTGAGCCCAGTCCATCCATCGCTCAATTAAAGAAGCCTGAAATGGATCATGTGGTAACCATTGGTCGTTGCCATAAGCCCTGGCCAGATATCGCAGAATGGCGTTCGACTCCCAGATAACTTTGTCAGCATCGATTAGCACAGGTACCTTTCGCATTGGATTCAGCTTTCCGAATGCAGCGCTTTCGGTGTCATTGGGCCTGGAACCAAATTCTATTTGAGCAAAATTGAGATCTAGCTCATCAGCAAACCAGAGTACCTTCTGGACATTGTATGAGGTATGCCTACCGTAAATTGTTATTGGCATCAATAATCCTGATTTAGTTACAAATCATCTACTTTCCTGCTGCAGAATATCAAATGTCAGGTATAGCTTATGTGAGATCTATCGATAAATGGACAAAGTTCCGCTAGTCGAAAAGCAATATTGTTTTTTTTTGCTATGCTTATCATACCAATCATTGAAAATATTCAGAGCAATCTGCCATGCATGGCAATCCGATCACACTGGAATCTTTACTTGCACAGGGACCCGAGCTCAGTTCACCGCCTGAGGTTTATTTGAAGGTAAATGAACAGTTAGAGGACGATTTTTGTAGTGCAAGGGATATTGGTGAAACTGTTCAATCTGACCCGGCCATCACGACACGAATTCTTAAAATGGTCAACAGTGCCTATTATGGTATGCCTAATAGAGTATCAACCATTTCTCAGGCTGTTTCATTACTTGGTCGGGACAGGCTAAAACAAATTATTATAGGAACTGTGCTGGCTAGCGTGTTTAAGGACCCTGAAGTGGAGTCTTTTTCATTGTCTGGCTTCTGGCAACATAGCATCAAGACAGCGATTATTGCTCGGCAGTTAGCGATTCAACACAATGGTGACTATGAGCCTGATGCATTATTTATAGCCGGATTATTACACGATATTGGCCGAGTGATTCTTGTCAACAGACTACCTGAGATATTTACCGAAATTGAACAGAATCGACGTAAGCGGGGATTAATAGGTGCCGAAATGGACCTCCTCGGATTTAGTCATGCTGAGCTAGGTGGTGCGCTCATGGCACAGTGGAGTCTGCCGGATATGTTGACAATCTGTACACGCTATCACCACGATTTTGATTACAGCGGACAGTTCACGGATGCCTGTAGAATTATATATATGGCAAACAAACTTAGTCACAATGTTCCACCTCTCGATGAAGACGAGGCTAATGAACAACTTGACGAAATTGAAAACTGGCAGTTACTGGGCGTACCTCTTGAACAGATTTGCTATGCCAGTCAGTACTCAGAAGATGAGCTTCTGGAGATAATGGAATCCTTCGGAATGATTAATTTAGAGGTATCTGAAGGCTAATTCAGTTGGCAGTTATTTGTGTTTACCTAATTCTGACAATGCAATTCCACCAAGTACCAGAATCAGTGCAATGGCGTGAAAAACTTCGAAGCTTTCACCGAGAATAAATACCGCCATAATTGCCGCAAACACCGGTACCAGATTCACAAATACACCGGCACGTCCCGGGCCGATTAATCCAACACTTTGAATGAATGAGATCTGCGCAAGCAGGGATGGCAATAATATAGCCGCAAGTACGACTCCCCAACCGGTAGTAGTCGGCCATTGCAATCCCTCCTGTAGTGCTTCAATGGCAAGCATCGGTAAAGAGGAAATCATCGCAAATACAGCAATTAATGTGAAAAGACCGAGAGAAGATACCGTCGGTCTACGTGTTAATCCAACCGAATAAACCGCGTAACAAAAGCAGGCCAATAACATGAAAAAATCACCGCGATTAATCTTCAGCGTTAGCAACTGGCCGGGATCGCCTGCAGAAGCTATCACACACACACCAACCAGGGTGACGAGTATTCCGCTTAATTGAATGCGACTGACTTTAATTCTTTGGAAAAGAAAACTTCCCAGAATGATAAACACAGGAATCGCACCCTGTAGAATACCGATATTGATCGCGCTGGTTGAGTGAGCTGCGATGTAAAATAGTGTATTAAATCCGGTGAACCCGACGGCCCCCATAAAAAATGTGTATCGCAGGTTTTGTCTTAATACCTGCCAGTCCTGAAATACATACTTACGCGCAAAAATAGCCAGCACTATTACAGCACCTAACCAGCGCAATGTTACCAGCATCATCGGTGATATTTCATCGACCGCAAGCTTTCCGAGTATCGCGTTACAACCCCAGCACCAGGTGGTGATAATCATTAACAGGTAGGCGCGTCTGTTATCGGCGGCTGAGTCGATTGCATTTGTCGTACTACTCATGCTTAGTCCTTCGAGCAAGCAGGACTTCTCTGTGCAGGGTATATATGCCCGCTAACGCGATGATTGCAATACCAATGATGGATTGAAAATCAGGTAGTTCTTGCCAGATCAAATAACCATAAAAACCACCGAAAGCAATAGTCAGATATTTCAAAGGAGCCACCATTCCAATTTCGGCGTGGCGATAACTCAGTGTCATCATATATTGTGCCAGTCCACCGAGTAAGCCGACCGCTGTTAGTAGAAGCAGATCAAACAGGGGAGCTGTCTTCCAGCCTAGCCACGGAATGCCAAGGCTGCTGACGATAATACCTGTCAGGGTAAAGTAAAAGGTAATGCATACAGGGTCATCTCTGATGCTAAGATAGCGAATAATAATCGTTGTACAGGCGATTAACAGTGCGGCGCCCAGCATAAAGATACTACCGCTTTCAACCATCCCTGTGCCGGGTTTGACGACTAGCAACATTCCGACAAATCCACAGACCACCGCCGACCAACGGTGTAGACCAACTGTCTCCCGTAAAATCAAAACTGAAAGGATAGTCATGAAAATAGGTGTGGTATGCAGAATAGATATAGCATCTGCAAGACGCATCAGAGAAAAAGCGTAAAATGCCAGCCCCATTGCCGAAACACCCAATATACTTCGTAACAGATGCATCCTCACCTGATCTGTTTTGAGTATCGGCAGGCCGCCACGCATGGTAATAATAACTGCCAGCGGAACCATCGCGACAATACAACGAAAAAACATAATTTGATGGGTTGAATAACTACTACCAAGCCACTTAACGCTTGTATCCATTAGTGAAAACAGGACAACGCTTAATAGCATTGCCGAGAAACCAGTAACAGGGTGTTGATCGTAATCTCGAGTGGTTAAAGAGGGGTTGGACAAGAGACATTACCAGAGATATCTTACAGGTAGTTGCGAGTATCGCATGTCTGGATCAGGTTATGTTTAATATTAAGTCGGCTACTTTCTCCGCAACCATAATAGTTGGTGCATTGGTGTTGCCGGAAGTAACCGCCGGAAATATCGAAGCATCGACGACACGCAATTGCTTTACACCATAAACTCCACATTCTGTGTCGACGACGGCTTTTTTGGGATCAGGTCCCATCATACAGGTACTGGTAGGATGGAATACCGTGCTACTACGCTGCCGGATATCGTCGATAAGTTCATCATCCGAATTAATATTCAGGCCTGGAGTCATTTCTTTTTTAATGATTTTGCGTAGCGCGGGTGTCTTAGCCATTTCGCGTAGCAGGCGAGCACCTTCCAGCATTTCAACGACGTCTTCCTGTTCCGATAAATAATTCGGCATAATTGAAGGTGCTTCGAACGGGTCGGTTGATTTTATCTTAATCCAGCCTCTGCTCTTCGGCCGCAATTGACTAATGCAGTTAAGAAACCCCGGATACGGGTCGGGTGCCATTAGCGGGCGTTCTCCAGGTGGTGCAGTAGTATAGGTAATCGCCGCGAAATAAAACTGCAAATTGGGCCTTGGTTGATCGGGATTGCTTTTTACAAATCCACCAGCCTGATTGACACTTAAAGATAAAACTCCACGACGAGTGAGTAGATACTTCATGCCGGCAAGCGCTTTTCCCCACCAGGGACTCAGTTGATTGTTCAGGGTAGGCACATTCGATCCGTAATAATGCGTGTAGGACAGGTGATCCTGCATATTGTGTCCTACTCCGGGTGAGTCGTGAACAACAGGAATATTGTGGTCAGATAACAGCGATCCAGGGCCGATTCCAGATAGCTGTAACAGCTGTGGTGAATTTATCGAGCCAGCACTCAGGATAACTTCACGACTGGCTTTCACGGTACGAATTTTTCCTCGTTGGTTATATTCAACGCCGGTTGCACAATTATTTTCGAACAGGATGCGGGTAACATGGGCCTGGGTTTCAACATGACAGTTAGCTCGACGACTTGCCGGATGTAAATAGGCACGGGCCGCTGACATGCGCTTTCCATCTTTTGTATTGATTTGATAGAAGCCGACACCTTCCTGTGTTTCACCATTAAAATCGGGGTTATAGTTAAATCCATATTGTTTTGCGGCCTCTATAAAGCTGTGGCAGAGTGGATGGTAATCTGCACTGACATTGTTGACGTAGAGCGGCCCACTGCCGCCACGAAGTTCACTACCGCCATCGGAGCTGGTTTCAGATTTTTTAAAATATGGCAGGACATCCTGCCAGCCCCAGCCTGGGTTGCCGAGGTCACGCCAGTTATCGAAATCGGTGGCCTGACCACGAATGTAAACCATCGCATTTATTGAACTGGAACCACCGATGACCTTGCCTCTCGGCCAGTAGCTACGTTGATTGTTAATACCAGGGCCCGGTTCAGTCATATACATCCAGTTAACTGCTGGATCATAAAATGTTTTTCCATAACCGATAGGTGTCCTGATCCAGAACCGGTTGTCGTTACCACCTGCCTCTACTACCAGAACAGAATATTTGCCGTTTCTGGTGAGACGATTGGCAAGTACGCAACCGGCTGAACCGGCGCCGACAATGATGTAATCAAACTGTGTGCTCAACCTGTTGTCTCTTGTGAATTATTGGCGGATTTTAGTCCGGGTCGACAAGGAGTATATAGATAAACGGTTCCACCCTTAACCGAGTTATTGCATAATCTCCGCATTACTGATATTGGAGCGACGATTGAAGTTTACTGTTGAGGAATTTCGTGCCTGGAAAAACAAGAAAGTCACCCTGCTGGGTATGTCTGGTGTAGGTAAGTCCTATCTGTCGACCATGTTACGGGGCAAACGCTGGTTTCATTATTCGGGTGATTATCGTATTGGAACTCGTTATCTGGACGAACCGATACTTGATATGATTAAGGCGCAGGCGATGCAGATTCCATTCCTCAAAGAGCTATTGCGTAACGACTGGATCTATATACGGAACAATATCAAGGTGAACGATTTAGGACCAGTTTTGAGTTTTGTGGGCAAGCTCGGTGATCCGACCAAAGGTGGCGTAGAACTGGAAGAATTTATAGAGCGTCAGGCGATTTATCGACAGGCGGAAATCGATGCTATGCTCGATATTCCTATGTTCATCAATAAGGCTCAGGAGATTTATGGCTACCCGCATTTTGTCAATGATGTCGGTGGTAGTCTTTGTGATCTTGACGAGCCTGGAATCATCGAATCGTTAATCGATTGCAGTTTGATACTCTATATCCAGGTCACTAACCAACAGCAGCAGGATGTGTTAATCGAAAGAGCACAGTCTTCTCCAAAACCGCTTTATTATCGGCCGGACTTTTTAACCGAATACCTGCAGAAATATTTTAACGAAACTGGGCTTGAATATGCTGCACAAATTGATCCGGATGATTTTGCACGATGGATTTTCCCTCATTTGTTCTGCTCTAGAATTCCACGATACGATGCCATTGCCAAACATGGCTATACGGTGACTTCTGATGAAGTTGCACAGGTACACAACGAGGAGGATTTCCTTAGCTTACTGGAATCTGCAATAGGGAGACAGAGCTAATGCCGCTGGTTGCACACAATGAACTGCCTGCATTTAGAAAGCTGTCAGAAGAAGGCGTCAGGGTGTTAGGTACGAATGCCGCTGCCCACCAGGATATTCGAGAGTTACATATAGGTTTACTCAATATGATGCCGGATGCAGCTCTTGGAGCGACTGAAAAGCAGTTTTTCAGACTGATCGGCGAGAGCAATCCAATTGCGCAGTTCTTCGTTCATCCGTTTACACTGGATGCATTGCCACGCAGCGATAGTGCAAAAACCTATATCAAACGATATTATGAGAATTTTGAAGATCTACGTGAGCAGGGACTCGATGCTCTGATTATTACTGGCGCAAATGTCACCCAACCGGAACTGTCTCTTGAGGCATTCTGGGAACCCTTGATTGAGGTGGCGGACTGGGCCCACGAAAATGTGACATCAACTTTGTGCTCGTGTCTTGCGACACATGCGGTTCTCGAGTTCCGTTTCGGACAGAAGCGTGAGCAACAACCACAGAAAAAGTGGGGTGTATTTGATCATCAGGTAGTCGGGCCTGAACATCCGCTGGTTAGTAAAATCAATTCCCGTTTCAGCGTCCCCCATTCTCGCTGGAACAGTGTTTACCCTCATCAGTTTGAACAGGCAGGTTTGCAAGTTCTGGTCACCGGTGATGATGGATGTGTACATCTGGCTACCAGTAGCGATGGCATACGAACGGTTTTTTTCCAGGGTCACCCGGAATACGATACTGTTTCCTTACTAAAGGAATATAAGCGTGAAATAAATAATTACATCAATGCGGATTCGACTGCTTTCCCGCCCTTACCAGATAACTATCTTGGAGAATTTGAATCTGCAGTATTACGAGAATATCAATATAGAATTTCAACAGCCTTGCAGCAGAGTGGGCAGGTACCGGACTTTCCCGAATCTCTGATTCTCAGCCAGATTGATAACACCTGGCACGATACCGCCTGCTCGGTTGTCGGCAAGTGGATGGGATTGATTTACCAGATTACGCACAGAGATCGAAAGATTCCATTCATGGATAATGTAGATGAGGACGACCCGCTAAATCTGCGTTAACCCCACTAATCTGACTAGTAAGATCCCCACGAGTCCTGTTTTCGCCAACGGATGCGGGTGACAATAATGCCGAGAAGAAAGGCTACCAGGAAAAATGCTGCCCCACGGATAAACCAGTCAATTTTGGTCGAATCTTTTAGCGCGTTGTTTTCTTCGGCTAGTGCTTTTTTCTCATCGCGCAAAGTAGCTACTATGGTATTTAGGCGATCATTGTCTTCGAGAATATTTAGCGTATTATCAGAGGCAAGTCTAACTTTGTCGAGCTCACTTTCCGATGCCAGGAGTGTATTTTTAAGTGCCTCGATGTCGGTTTTTTCTTTGCCTATATTTGCTTTTAGCTGCTCGATTTCTGTGCCTAAATCGATAACTAGCAGCTTTTGTTGATCACTTTTTAACTGTAATTTCTCGAGCTGTGCACGCGCTGAAGGGGTATCATCAAGAAAGCGGCTGAGTACATAGCCTTTTTTTCCATCCTCCGTTTCTACCAGGGAATACTGCGAAGCCAGGTCTCCCTCAAGAACATTCACCGCGTCGCCGCTTTTCAATACCCGGACAACACTGTTTACTGTACTGGTACCACTACGCATGGTGACTTCAAACTGATCGGATATATACATTTTACTCTGAGCAAACCCGGAGGGGCTTATAAACAGGAAAAACACAATAAACATAATCGATGCTATCTGTCTGGCTGGTGTAATTATTGTTGTCCGCTTTGCAGGCATTATAGTGTCCGAAAATTGATCCAGAAGAGGCTAACAGGTGTCCATTATTGACGGCATTCGAAGTATATTCAATATTTCGATAAAAAATAGACAACATCGAGGGCGTTTTCCTGATGCAATGTGACATATTGCATTAACGGATAATTTCAGTTTTCACTAATAGTGGCTTTACAAGTTACTGGCATGTTACTACAGTCAAAGCACACCAATGCAGAGTAGTAATATGGATCATAGAGAAGATAGCAGACGTAAATTGCTCGTCAATGCTCTAACACTAGGTTTGTTTAGCGGAATTAGTGCCGCAGGCCTGCTGGTTCCAGCCAGGGCTCTGAGCAGCCTGCCCGGTAAACTACCGGAAGGTCAATCAATATATAGCCTTGAAGGTACGGTTATCGTTGATGGTCAGATTGCTAGTATTAGTACACGGATTAATTCGGGATCGAGCATACAAACCGGTGATGACAGTGAAGTTATATTTGTTGTGGGAAGCGATGCATTTATTTTGCGCAGCAACAGTAGTATTCAATTCGGTGCAGAAGGCTTGCTGGTGCAGGGGATACGTGTAATAAGCGGCGCAATCCTGGGTGTATTCGGTAAACGCGAGGCCAGCCACCGGATAGTTACTACGGCGGCAACCATTGGGATTCGCGGTACTGGCATCTATGTTGATTCCGCTCCGGATAAAACTTATGCCTGTACCTGTTATGGTCATACCCGGATTAGTGCTAATGCTGACCCCAGCGTTGTAGAGGATATTGTAACCACGCGCCATGATAAGCCGGTATATATTTTACCTTCGGCTTTGCAGGGTGAATTGATAATTTCGGCACCGATAATTGATCACTCCAACAGCGAACTGGGTTTAATCGAATCCCTGGTAGGTCGAAAAACACCATTTGGTTCAGGTGGATTTAGCTACCAAAAAGGTGGTGGTGGAGATGGTGGTTACTGATCCAGTGAAGACGCTGTGTCCAGTTCCTGAACCTCAAAGGGTGTAATCAGAATCAACATTGAAAATTCTGGATTGTCGAGGTAATGCAGGCGTTTACTTCGCATACGTCGATGTTCTTTCAGACTGTAGTTATCAAGAATATGAGCCTCAGTAATCTGTCCGTTAGTCAATACCTGGGATTCCGGATTTTCTAACACACCTTCCAGAGTAAGTCTTGGCTTACGTAAGACAAGATCGGTATAGGTATGGAGATATCGAGATAGCGATATGGTGATTTTCCCTTCGAGTTCGTGTATCCCACGGCTACTGTTTTCAGATGTTGCAAAGGCTTGTGAGCTATTACTGTTGGACAGATCTTCACTGGATTCCGTATTGATCAGGCTGGTCATATGATTGTCTATGGATACGTACTCTTTACCAAATATCTTACCACCGTGAATCCATATCGGTATGGATTCCTCCAGACTGAGTCCAGGCTGGCGCCAGCCAATATGTATCAGCAATTCGTAATAGGGTGATTTTACAATTTTCTCAACTCTGTCCTGCATTTGTAACTGCTCAGAAGCTAGCAGCTGGTAAGAATCCTGGGCCACGTTTTGTATGCTGGCGGGTGAAGCAATATCGAAGATTTCATCATTCCTGGAGGGTGAACTCACAGGCAGGATGAGTTCCTTGCCCTTCGGCCCACGCAGATTTTTAAAGATGATTACCTCGACATCATAGAATCTTAATTCTTCATCTGTGGACTGCGCACGCCCCTGGGCGCAGATGAGTATGATAAGACAAAATAAAAATATACGAATGATCATATTCTAGCTGGCTAGTTCGTTAAGAAGATTTTCGATTTCGAGAAAACGACTTTCAAGTTCATCACTTTGACAACTGAAGCGCAAGGTCTGTTTGCCATCGAAACGAAATCGATCAGGTTTAGTCTGAATCAGACTGATAATTTTCATCGGGTCTATGTTGGGTTTTGGATTGAACACTATTTTACCTGATTGTTCGCTAATATCGATTTTTTCTATGCCGAGTTCAGCGGTTTGCAGTTTTATTCGCGTAATCCTGAAAAGATTTTTCAGAGCATCTGGTAATAATCCGAAACGATCGATCAGATCCACCTGTAGAGTTCTCAACTCGGCTTTGTCAGCAGCCGAAGCAATGCGCTTGTATTCAATCAACCGATGGTGGACATCGGCAATATAGGTTTCGGGGATGAGTGCCGGTATATGAAAATCGACTTCAGATGGGCGCATCAGTGGTGCATCCAGGTCAATCTGCTGGTTTGATTTCAGCGATTTTACAGCACGTTCCAGAAGCTCGGTGTAAAGTGTGAATCCAATTTCGGTGATCTGTCCACTTTGCTCATCACCCAGTAGTTCACCGGCGCCGCGTATTTCAAGATCATGCGTAGCCAGTGTAAAACCAACCCCGAGATCTTCCAGTGACTCAATGGCCTGAAGTCGTTTTCTGGCGTCGGTGGTCATCGAACGCTCAGGTGGTACAATCAGGTAAGCATAGGCGCGGTGATGAGAGCGTCCGACACGACCGCGAATCTGATGCAATTGAGCCAGCCCCAGTTTATCCGCCCGATTAATAAAAATGGTGTTGGCGGTAGGAACATCGATGCCACTTTCTATAATTGTGGTACACACCAGCAGATTGCAGCGATGATGGTAAAAATCGAGCATTGCCTGCTCCAGTTCTCTTTCTTTCATCTGGCCATGAACAATGCCGATTCGAGCCTGGGGAATAAGATCCTGTAACTCGCTGGCGATTCTCTCAATACTTTTTACTTCGTTATGTAAAAAGTATATCTGGCCACCGCGTTTTAACTCGCGTTGGCAACCTTCGATTATCGTGTCCTGATTCCATTGCGAAACAAAAGTTTTAATGGCATGGCGTTGCATCGGCGGTGTCGCAATGATTGATAAATCACGCATTCCAGAGAGCGACATATTTAACGTTCTTGGAATCGGCGTCGCGGTCATGGTCAGCAAATCGACCTGCGCGCGTAAGGCTTTCAGCTTTTCCTTATGGCGTACACCGAAACGATGTTCCTCATCTATAACCACCAGACCCAGGTCACGATATTTAATCGATTCTGATAGCAGCTTATGGGTACCGATGACGATATCAAGTTGACCGTTTTCGAGCTGCGTTAAAGTTTGATCCAGTTCCTTTTTATGGGTGAATCGGGTCAGGCTTGCGATTCGTATCGGCCAGTCGGCAAAGCGATCAAGAAAGTTTTGATAGTGTTGCTGTGCCAGCAGGGTAGTGGGTACCAGCATGGCTACCTGCTTACCCGAGTTGGCGGCTATAAAGGCTGCGCGCATGCTGACTTCGGTTTTACCGAAGCCGACATCACCGCAGACAATACGGTCCATTGGTCGCGGAGATTGCATATCGTCGATGACTGCCTGAATTGTGTTTTCCTGATCAGGTGTTTCTTCAAATGGAAATGTACTGGCAAACTGCTGGTATTCGTCCAGTGACAGATTATGACCGAAACCCTGCAGGGCCTCGCGTCGCGCATGAACTTCAAGTAGTTCTACTGCGATATCGTGAATCTTCTGCTGAGCCTTTTTGCGTACTCGTTGCCAGTGATCGCTACCGAGTCGATGCAGGGGCGCCTGTTCTTCTGACGCTCCCGAATAGCGACTAATGAGGTGCAGTGAGGAAACCGGCACATAGAGTTTGTCCTCGTTAGCGTATCCGATACAGAGGAATTCCATATCCATACCGGAGACGGATAAAGTCTTTAAGCCCTGATAACGCCCGATACCATGATCTTCGTGAACAACCGGTGCACCTTCGTGCAGGTCGGCAAGGCTCTGGATAGTACTCTCGGCATCACGCGTTTTTTTGAACTTGCGACGGCGTCGTTGCCTGGCACGATCACCGAATAACTGAGATTCGGTAATAACGGTAATTCCCTGTGATTCGAGTGTGAGCCCTTCCTCGAGCGGTGAAGTAGTCAGAAAAATACGACTGGTTTCGTTGGACAGGAAATCCCCCCAGCGATCAACAATGCGGGGTCGAATGTCAAAATGTTTCAGCGCCTCGAACAGAAATTCACGTCGACCCGCTGATTCGGCACTGAAGAGAATTTTGTTAAAAGCCGGTCGCTGTATGAAGCTTTGTAAATCTTTGTCAGGTTGCTCGGCCTGGTTACGAATACTCAAATGTGGTATTGCCTGAGAATCACAGTTAATGGAAAACTGATCTTCTTTTTCAAGCTTGAACTGTGCGTACAGTAAGTGCGGAAAATCAGCCAGGTGACGTTTGAAATCACTGATATCCATATACAGTTCATCTGGTGCAAGCAGCGGACGCTCGATGTTATATCGACGGGACTCGTATCGCTCTTCAACATGCCTGCGAAAATCTTCGCCCTGATCTATCACCGAATGTTCCAGCAGGAACTGACAGTTCTCCGGAAGATAATCAAACAGGTTAACGAGTTCATCAAAAAACAAAGGTAGATAATATTCGACTCCGGGTGAAGCGATGCCATCGGAAACCTCGGTATAAACCGGACAGGTATTTGGATCGATATCAAAGCGTTCGCGGAAATTTTGCCTGAAGCTGGTAATACCGGATTCGTCCAGTGGGAACTCTTTAGCAGGTAACAGGTTGATATCATTCAATTTGTCAGAGGAACGCTGACTATCGATGTCAAAGCTACGGATAGATTCAAGCTCATTATCAAAAAATTCCAGGCGGAATGGCTTATCACTACCCATTGGAAACAGGTCGAGAATAGAACCTCGAACCGCGAACTCACCATGTTCTTCGACCTGTGCGACATGTCGGTAGCCGAATCGGCTAAATTTTTCCCGAAGTTCTGTCGGATCGATAACTTCGCCGAGCCTGATACTGAGGCTGTGTTTATATATGAATTCAGGTGGTGATACTTTTTGCAGGAAAGTAGAGATAGGTAGAATCAGCAATCCCTGTTGACGCCCGGCAACACTGGCCAGACACTTAATACGTTCGGAAATAATATCCTGATGTGGCGAAAACTGATCGTAGGGCAGGGTTTCGAGATCAGGAAAGCGGATAATATCGGATAAGCTGTGACTGAAATACGAAACTTCGCGTTCGATTTGTTCCACATCAGCCGTATCGCGACATACGATAACCGACAAACCCTGGAAGCCGGCAACCTGCTCTGCCAGCATCAGGCTGCGGCTACTGCCATACAACTGGCCTAATTCAATCGGCCTGCCAGAGTTATAAGCAGGAATGTTAAACAGAGATTTGGGCATGCTGCCGGTAGAAGGTGATTACAAGGGCGCGATTGTACCGGCCGCATGAAAAATTAAAAGAGATAGATCGAAGGGATTGCTGAAGAAATACCTGGCTGAAATTTAAACTAACCTCATTCCCAATTTTCTAATTTGACTTTTATCAAAGCTTTTTATTGATCGAAGGCGCAATTTATAGAACCTGCATGTGAATCATACGGCAGATACCATAATAATAATTTGTCAATTTTTCGCTGCAACGATTTTTTAATCTAATCATTTATTGGGGAGTTGATATGCGTTCCATTCAGTTAAAGCTGATTTTAAAGCTGATTTTCATCAGTATATTCTTATTGCCACAATTTACGCTTGCAGCGGATATAGCTGCAGGTCAGAACCGAGCCAGCACTTGCTTCAGCTGCCACGGACCTGAGGGCATTAGTCTAAATCCCATATATCCAAGTCTTGCCGGGCAGAGTGCTGAGTATATTATCAAGCAGCTCACTGCATTTCGTGATGGTAGTCGAACCGATCCGGTGATGACACCGATGGCTAGTTCGTTGAGCGATGTTGACGTTGAAAATGTGGCAGCATTTTTTGCCAGCAAAGGAGTGAGTTCACAAGATCCGTTAACTACCGGAAAAGAAAGAGACGAAGTTACCGCCGCCGCGGCAAAAATTCTTGCCGCAGTAGAGGCTATGTATCAGGGTGCTGCCTCAGGCATATCGGCCCCTGCAACCAAAGCGTCATCTAAAGATACGATTGTACTCACCGAAGCTGAGACTGGACGGGCCAGTGGTATTTACTTTCAACGTTGTGCTGGCTGTCACGGCGTGCTGCGGAAAGGTGCTACCGGTAAGCCGTTAACCACCGATATTACCCGTAAAGTGGGTACTAGCTATCTGGAAACATTTATCAAGTATGGTTCTCCTGCGGGCATGCCTAACTGGGGTACATCAGGATTGCTAAATGATCAGGATATCAACCTCATGGCGCGGTATTTGCAAGTCGAGCCACCCGTGCCGCCTGAGTGGGGTAAAAATGAAATCATGGGTACCTGGGTTGTCAGGATTCCCCCTGAACAGAGACCCAGCAAACAGGAAAACAACTACGATCTGAACAACGTCATTTCGATTACATTAAGAGATGACGGAAAGATTGCCCTGATCGACGGTGACAGCAAAGAATTTATCACGATTATCAATACCGGTTATGCAGTGCATATTTCACGTATGTCGGCTTCGGGCCGCTATCTTTATGTGATTGGACGTGACGCTAAAATCAATCTCATTGATTTGTGGATGAAAACACCCGATAGTGTTGCTGAAATAAAAATAGGGCTCGAGGCTCGTTCGGTCGAGACTTCCAAGTACAAGGGCTATGAAGATAAATTTGCAATTGCTGGTGCCTATTGGCCGCCACAGTTTGTGATCATGGATGGTGACACGCTTGAACCGAAAAAAATAGTTTCAACTCGTGGTCTTACGGTCGATACCGTGGAATATCACCCTGAGCCACGGGTCGCCGCTATTGTTTCTTCGCATAAGCATCCGGAATTTATTATAAATGTTAAAGAAACCGGTAAGGTCAAGCTGGTTGACTATAGTGATTTGGATAACCTCCGAATTACTACCATAGATGCCTCGTTATACCTGCACGATGGCGGCTGGGAGCATACGCAACGCTATTTTATGTCGGCAGCGAACAAGTCGAATCAAATTGCAGTAATTGACTCAAAGGACAGAAGACTGGTTAAGCTGGTTGATGTCGGAAAAATTCCTCATCCAGGTAGAGGAGCAAATTTTGTTGATCCGGAATTTGGCCATGTCTGGGCGACCAGTCATCTGGGTGACGCGACAGTTTCCCTGATCAGTACCGATGCCGATGGTCCGAAGGCCTGGGAAGTAGTTCGCACATTGACCGGGCAGGGTGGAGGTTCTCTATTTTTAAAGACGCATCCCAAGTCTAAAAACCTCTGGGTTGACACGCCGCTAAATCCAGATCCGAGCGTATCCCAGTCGGTGGCTGTTTTCGATATCGACAACCTGGATAAAAAATTCGAACGAATCCCGATTGCCGAATGGGCTGACATTGGTGAAGGGCCCTTGCGAGTGGTACAACCAGAGTATAACTACGCTGGTGATGAAGTCTGGTTTTCGGTGTGGAATGGTAAAGATCAGGAATCAGCGGTTGTCGTCGTCGATGATAAAACACGAAAACTGAAGCACGTCATCAAAGATAAACGTCTGATAACACCGACTGGAAAGTTTACGGTGTATAACACGCAGCATGACGTTTACTGATTTATAGAAGTCTAGAACCAATCTGACGCATCGCTAAATCAAGTTCTGCATGATTTAGCGGTCTGTCAGATTCGGTAAACTGGCACTTATAAACTCTACCAAAACACTATAGATTTAGTATTTTATCCGGCAACAAAAAGGGTGGACACATTGGTCCGCCCCTACGTTATGTTGTTATTTATTCCGTGTTAAGGTTTAGCAGTCGAAAGCCCGAGGATTTCCCAGTCCTGCATGCCGCCGCGATACCACTTGATTTTATGTGATGGGTAACCGAATTTGAGCAGGTTTTTAATGTTGTTTGGCGATTGGCCACACCACATGCCGTTACAGAACATGACCAGTGTTTTTGCGCCACTGTAATCCCACAGGCCTTCGAGGTTTTTGGCTCCAAAGCGGTCTTCCATGATTTCACCAATTGAGATCGGATCGGCACCTTTGGCCGGATTCAATGCAGTCCATGGCAGATTCACAGCGCCTGGGATTGTACCTTTTGCAGCCCAGTCGGGTGTGCGAGAGTCTACTACCAGGATCGAACTGTCACCTTCATTCATACGTTTCAGGTAGCTTATGACCTCGACTTCACCGATAGTTTCGACACCGGGAGCTAGTGTTGAAGGCTGTATGCAAAATGGTGGGCATTTACGTGAGGTTTTCGCAAAAGCCGGATTGACGGTATTTTTCTGATTCTGGTTTCGCATGATCATGGTGGGTTTACCACCATGATCTACAGTAATACTTTCCATTTTGGGTGTGATATTTACATCTGCGGCCTGAGCTATGCCGGTCGATGCCAGCAGTAGCCCTGCAACAGTGGTTAATAATAATTTCGATGGTTTCATAGGTGGAGTGCCTCCAGTTTTATTGTAGAGATGGTTAATAATATATTTGACCGACCAGGTCTAATCGCAGTCTGGTTCTTCTTCTTCCTCTTCTTCTTCACCCTCTAATTTCTTTTTTTTCTTGATTAGATCTGAATCCGATTCGGCGCAAAACCAGGCCTGGGTCTGATCTAAAAGTGAATCAGATAAATTGTTATAGGCGAGCACATTTGAAGCGCTGACCAGCGTGGTAAATGCTAAAAGCATTGACATTATTATTTTAGTAATCATGTTTTATTTAAGCTATTAATTGTAGATAAATCTCTGAATCATCCGGAGAATAATTACAAATCAATATATCAAAAGTCACAAGAACGGTATCTATATCCTTATAGCTGGTAAGACTATTACTTTTGAACTAGGTGAACTGTTATTTTGGAAAAATCAGCGTTGTTAAATCGATACTGTGTAATACCAGGTCGTGCTCGAAATAAACTCGGAAGTTACCATACACCCACTCGGTGATCGGTGGTTCTCCAATAGGCCCATAGCTTTCATCGGGTTGGCCAAATTCAGCGATAACCGCATTCATGTCTATACCACGTCGCGGCATGACCTGTTTCTGGTCGCTTGCAACATGTCCAGGTATAGTAAGGTTGTCAGCCTGTACCGTAGGAGCAAGCAGTAAGCCGACAATTGCCAATAGTTTGTATCCGCTATGCATTTTCTGTGGTCTCCTGAAACTTTTTGTCCATCGGAATCAATGCATTATAGACTTTTTCCGATAATTTACACTAACTATAGCATGCCTGCTTGCTGAGGCAACCAGTGCTTGGCCCGGTGGTGAAATATTCCCGTTACAATGGTGGTGGCTTACTGGTATTCATGGTTTAATCCGCCGCATGAATTTACCCCTGGAACTGAATATCGGCCTGCGATATACGCGAGCCAAACGGCGCAATCATTTTATTTCCTTCATCTCATTGATTTCGATGCTGGGTATAGCGCTTGGTGTGATGGCATTAATTGTAGTGTTGTCGGTAATGAATGGCTTTGAAAAAGAGCTTCGTGGTCGTATTTTGGGCATGGTGTCACATATCACTGTGAGTGCTTATGAAGGCCGACTGCGGAACTGGTCATCGCTCAGCGAACAGGTCGCAGAAAATTCGCAGGTTATCGGTAGCGCACCCTATGTGGAAGCAGAAGCCATGCTTTCGAATCGATCATCGGTGAGTGGAACCATTGTGCGAGGCATAGATCCTTATCTTGAACCTGACGTATCCGATATACATGAACATATGACGTTTGGGAAATATGATGACTTAGTACCTGGTGAATACGGCGTCATACTCGGCACCGGGCTGGCTGCTTCACTCGATGTCGTGCCCGGTGATCGGGTGACGATGATCACCCCACAATCAACCGCCTCACCTGTTGGTTTCCTGCCCAGATTGCGCCGCTTTAAAGTGGTTGGTCTGTTTGAGATTGGCGTCTACGAGTACGATCGTGGCACTGCTCTGATACACCGCGAGGATGCCAGTCGTCTGTTCCGTCTTGACGGTGATGTCAGCGGCCTGCGACTGAAGTTACGCGATATGGATGAAGCACCAGTGGTGCGACAGGCATTGAGAGATATGCTCAGTTTCGACTACTGGATTTCAGACTGGACATTACGGCATGCCAACTATTTTAAGGCTGTTAAAACTGAGAAAACCGTCATGTTTATCATTCTCTCGCTCATTGTTGCAGTGGCCGCTTTCAATATTGTGTCGACACTGGTGATGGTAGTCACCGACAAGCAGGCTGATATTGCGATCTTGCGGACCATCGGTGCAACGCCTACGACAATTATGTGGATTTTTATGGTACAAGGTACTGTTATCGGTTTAATTGGAACGCTTGCTGGATTAGCTAGCGGGATTCTGCTGGCTTCTTATGTTGATGTCATTATCCCGGCGCTTGAACAATTTTTTCAAACTCAGTTTTTGCCGACAGGAATATATCCCATTACTGAACTGCCTTCTGATTTAAAGCAATCGGATGTTATAAAAATATCTGTTCTGTCTTTTGTTGTTTCCATGTTGGCAACTCTATACCCGGCATTGCGGGCATCTAAAACAAGACCGGCCGAGGCTTTAAGCTATGAGTAATAACCGGGTATCAGGTCTGGTCATCGAGGCACAGGGGTTAAAAAAAACCTATCAACAGGGAAAGTTGCAAGTCTCTGTTCTGAAAGGAATCGATTTCAAGGTCGGCCGAGAAGAGAGTCACGCCATAGTTGGTGTATCCGGTGCAGGTAAAAGTACGCTGATGCATTTGCTTGGAGGGCTCGATTCTGTAAGCGGCGGGGACGTTAAGGTGTGCGGGCAGGCTTTATCCGGCCTGTCTGAGAGCAAGCTTGGAGGATTACGTAATCGTTATCTTGGATTTATCTATCAGTTCCATCATTTACTCCCGGAATTTAGTGCAAGAGACAATATAGCGATGCCTTTACTGATTCGGAGGCAATCATCCGGCCAGGCTGCTGCTGTGGCCGATAGCTGGCTGGAGCGCGTTGGTCTGCAGCATCGGTCTGAGCATAAGCCAGGAGAATTGTCTGGCGGAGAAAGACAACGCGTCGCCCTGGCCAGGGCATTAGTCACCGAACCGGCTTGTGTTTTGGCCGATGAACCAACCGGTAACCTGGATAGCCAGACAGCAGCACAAATGCTTGAGCTGATGCTTGAACTTAAGCAGGATATTGGTACTTCGCTGGTGATCGTAACCCACGATATGGACATCGCGGCGAAAATGCAGTTTCGATGGCGAATGCAGGATGGTTTGTTAGCAGACGACGAATGTTCGACGGTCAGCTCATAATCTGGAATTGGGTGTCAGGCCTGCATTTCGGCGATTGCGTCGTTTTCTGATATGTGTCCAGATGTAATATCGC
>JAAEOZ010000599.1 GCA_024222685.1 Gammaproteobacteria bacterium
ACTCATGTTCGGACGAATTAAATTTGGCTGGCGTGGCAGAAAAGCAATTCGCTGGACATTGACAGCTTTTGTTTTTCTGATGCTCGCTTTCTTCGGTACAAAACTGGTACTCGAATTCATACTTCAATAATTTTTTCATGGTTTCAATTTTCCCAACTTGAACGATATCCCACTCTATTACTTCTTTTTGTTGCTGGTGCTGTTAGTTTTCCTGTCGGCATTTTTCTCAGGATCAGAAACAGGACTGATGAGCCTGAATCGTTATCGGCTCAAACATCTCGCAGAAAAAGATCATGGTGGGGCGCGCAGAGCACTGGAGTTACTCGGTAACCCGGACAAATTGATTAGCCTGATTTTATTGGGCAATAACTTCATCAACATTCTAATTACCCAGGTAGCTACCTATATAGGATATAGATTGTATGGAGAAGCTGGTATCGCAATAGCAACCGGTGTATTGACTCTTATACTGCTTCTGTTTGCCGAAGTAACACCGAAAACTCTTGCCGCAGCACGTCCGGAGAGGATCGCCTTCCCCGCCGCATATGTATATAAGCCGCTTTCACGGCTCATGGCACCACTGGTCAGCATCATTAACTGGCTGGCACAGATGTGCATACGTCCATTTAATACCAGCGACAGAATCGATTTCAGCGATGCGTTGACTTCCGACGAATTACGCGTAGCGGTGGCCGAAACCAGCGGCCTGATACCTGATTCTCATCGGGACATGCTCATCAGTATCCTCGACCTTGAAACCGTCACTGTCGATGATATTATGGTTCCTCGTAACGAAATCATCGGCATCGATCTCGAAGAAAACTGGAACGACACACTTAAGCAGATAACCAACCTGTCTTATACGCGTATCCCCATTTACTCAGATAATATCGATAACCTGATAGGCCTGGCACAATTACGCAAGATCCTGCCATTACTCATGAACGATGAGTTCAACCCGGAAAGTCTGAAAGCTATTACGCGGCCCAGCTATTTTATTCCCGAAGGTACGCCACTAACGACTCAGCTTATCAATTTTCGTAAGAATAAACGCCGCATGGGCTTTGTAGTCGATGAATATGGCGACATCCAGGGTCTGGTGGCAATCGAGGATATACTGGAAGAAATAGTCGGAGAGTTTACTACCGACCCGACTGCACTCCACCAGGATTTTTACCAGGATGCAGATGGCAACTATCTGGTCGATGGCTCCACTCATATTAGGGTATTAAACCGGAATCTTCATATCAGTCTTCCGACCGATGGCCCGAAAACACTGAACGGACTAATACTCGAACACATGGAATTTATTCCCGATTCCGGTACCAGCCTGAAGATTGCTGATTATCCGATTGAGGTCATGCAGGTTAAGAACAACATGATTAAAACGGTAAGACTACAACCTGCACCTGTTAAACCGATCAGGCAGGTAGAGTTACCACTGGATGGCTAAACCACAGTCCCAGTTTCAATGCCGTGAATGCGCTGTGTTACTCCCAAAGTGGGCGGGGCAATGCCCCGATTGTAAAAGCTGGAATAGTATTGAAGAGCTTCCTGTCTTTACTGGAAATAATAAGCCCGGCGCTAACTGGTATGGATCCAGCAGTGCTTCTTCTACAGTTATCCTGGCCGATATTCCCACTTCCGACACGCCGCGTTTCAGTAGCAAAATAGTCGAACTCGACCGCGTTCTTGGTGGCGGCCTGGTGCCAGGTTCTGTAGTTTTGCTGGGTGGTGATCCTGGCATCGGCAAATCAACAATCCTGTTGCAATGCCTGACCATGGTCAGTGAAAATCAATCTGCGCTGTACGTAACCGGGGAGGAATCCCCTCACCAGGTCAGTATGCGTGCACAAAGGCTCGGTTTGCCTAATCAAAAATTAAAATTACTCAGTTCAACCTGTGTTGAGGAAATAATTTCCGAAGCCGCCAACAATAAACCAGCTGTCATGGTGATCGATTCGATTCAAACCATCTTTACCAATAGCCTTCAATCTGCACCAGGGTCAGTCAGCCAGATTCGTGAAAGCACGGCAATGCTGGTGAGGCTCGCCAAACAAAAAAATATCGCCATTTTCCTGGTTGGCCATGTTACTAAAGAAGGGCACCTTGCTGGACCGCGTGTACTCGAACATATGGTAGACACCGTTCTCTATTTTGAAGGTGACAGTTCTACAAGATACCGCGTCATCCGCGCGGTCAAGAATCGATTCGGCGCTGTCAATGAACTTGGCATCTTCGCCATGACTGACGAGGGATTGAAACAGGTAAGCAATCCGTCAGCAATTTTTTTGACACATCATGACAAACCAGTAGCGGGTAGCATCATCATGGTTTCACGCGAGGGCACCAGGCCTTTTCTGGTAGAGATACAGGCACTGGTTACCGAGAGTCATGCTGGGCACCCGAGACGAATAAGTGTCGGGCTGGAATCGAATCGCCTCGCCATGTTACTGGCTATTCTTCAACGCCATGGCGGCATACCACTTTATGATCAAGACGTTTTTGTCAATGCCGTCGGCGGTGTTCGTATTGCAGAAACCGGTGCTGACCTCGCTGTTATACTGGCTATACTTTCCAGTTATCGAGACCGCCCTGTCAGTAATCGATTGCTGGTTTTTGGTGAAGTCGGCTTATCAGGTGAAATTCGCCCCGTACCTAATGGTGAGGAACGACTTCGCGAAGCGATAAAGCACGGTTTCGAGACTGCTATCATTCCCAAAGCTAATCTTCCAAAAAAAGGCAGCGCAAAAAACCTTCGACTAATCCCGGTCAATCATTTGGCTGACACGCTGGATGCTTTATAATCTGTCTGAATCAATTTCTGACAAAATTGCCGAGCCATTGATGCCAAAAAACAATAGCCAGTTAAGAGACTTTGAAAAATCTCTATCGCAACTCGAAAAAATCGTCAAACGAATGGAAGCTGGCGAACTTGGGCTGGAAGAGTCCCTCGATCAATTTGAAAAAGGCATTGAACTTGCAAAAAGCTGTCAGGACACCTTAAGTAATGCGGAGTTGCGTGTAGAACAATTGATAGAAAAAAACGGCTTACAAAAGACCATTCCATTCGAAAATCTTGATGAAGATTGATACAGAGATTTTCGATTCGCTACTGCTTAACTACCAGCAACGCGTAAACCGTACACTGGATAACTGGCTACCAGCAGAAGCATTCAATCCGATTGAGTTGCATAAAGCCATGCGTTACGCAGTGCTGGCACCGGGTAAACGTGTTCGACCATTGCTCGTCTACGCCACTGCCAGCGCACTCGGTATCGATTTAGAACGAGTAGACGGACCTGCTGCGGCGGTCGAAATGATACACGCCTATTCGTTAATTCACGATGATTTACCTGCTATGGACGACGACGATCTACGCAGGGGGCGCGCAACCTGCCATATCAAGTTTGATGAGGCAACCGCAATCCTGGCTGGGGATGCATTACAGGCACTGGCCTTCTACGTCCTCAGCCATGATTCGAAAATGACCGATAATTGTGTTGCCCGCCTTGAAATGGTTGAAAAACTGTCTCTGTTTTCGGGGTCGCGCGGTATGGCAGGCGGCCAGGCAATAGATCTTGCAGCCGTCGGTAAACCGCTGAATATTGCAGAGCTGGAGACCATGCATATTCACAAAACTGGTGCTTTGATCAGAACCTGCATTCAATTTGCCGCACTTAGTGCAAAAACCCTTGCAGATGACAAGTTTAAAGCACTCGACAGCTATGCAAAAGCGATTGGTCTTTCTTTCCAGGTTCAGGACGACATTCTCGATGTCACCGGCAGTACCGAGACCCTGGGTAAACCACAGGGTTCCGACATAAAACATAACAAGCCGACATTTCCTTCTATTATCGGATTACAGGCTTCACGGGAAAAAGCTGCTGAGTTACATCAGCAGGCATTACATTCATTGTCGATATTTAATGAGGAAGCCGACATTTTAAGGTATATTTCTGCCTGGTTTGTAGAGCGCACCCACTAAGCACTTCATGATATCTGAGCACTTTCCGTTATTGGACTCGATCCATTCGCCCATGGATTTACGTTCGCTTGATGAGGATCAGTTACCACAACTGGCTGATGAGCTGCGTACATTTATCATTAAGAGCCTGTCAAAGACAGGCGGCCACCTGGCATCGGGGCTTGGTTCAGTCGAGATCACCATTGCACTACACTATCTTTTCGACACGCCAGACGACCGACTGGTTTGGGATGTTGGTCACCAATGCTACCCACATAAAATCCTTACTGGTAGGCGTGATCAGATGTCAAAATTACGTCAACATAATGGCATTTCCGGATTCCCTAAAATCACTGAGTCAGAATACGATCATTTTGGTGCAGGGCATTCAAGCACGTCAATAAGTGCCGCTCTCGGCATGGCAATTGCCGCAAAAGCACGTGGAGAAGATCGCAAAGCAGTTGCCATTATCGGCGACGGCGGCATGACCGCGGGCATGGCTTACGAAGCACTCAATCATGGCGGATGCATCGATACGGATCTGCTGGTTATTCTTAATGACAACGAAATGTCGATTTCTCCAAATGTTGGTTCAATGTCGAAATACCTGTCCAGAATCTGGTCGGGTAAATTTTATTCGAACATGCGCGCCGGTAGTAAAAAAGTCCTGCAGCAAATCCCATCGGCATGGGAATTCGCGCGACGCGCAGAAGAGCATGTTAAAGGTATGATGGTACCCGGTACTTTATTCGAAGAACTTGGATTCTCCTATTATGGCCCTATCGACGGCCACAACCTTAATGATCTCTTACCCTTAATTAAGAACCTGCAACATCTCAGCGGCCCTCGGCTTTTACACATAGTGACGCGTAAGGGAAAAGGATACGAACCTGCTGAAGCAGACGCCTGTAAGTTTCACGGCGTTGGCCCATACGATGCTGAAACAGGCGAAGTAGCACCTTCAGGTAAACCCGGCTTCCAGTCTTACACGCAGCTATTTTCTGACTGGCTGGTTGCAAAAGGCAAAAAAGATATCTTACTCCATGCTATTACCCCGGCGATGCGCGAAGGTTCCGGGCTGGTCGAGTTTTCGACAACCCTGCCTGAGCGTTATCACGATGTCGGTATCGCCGAACAGCACTCAGTAACATTAGCTGCAGGCATGGCACGCGATGGCCTGAAGCCGGTCGTCGCCATTTATTCGACCTTTTTACAACGTGCTTACGATCAGCTTATCCACGATGTTGCGATACAGGATCTTGACATCACTTTTGCGGTCGATAGAGCGGGAATTGTTGGTGCCGATGGCGCCACACATACCGGAAATTTCGATATCAGTTATTGTCGATGCATTCCCGGTGTCATCATTATGGTTCCCGCAAATGCAAAGGATATGCAGGAACTTTTAAATACGGCATATCAGTATCCAGGGCCGGCACTGGTTCGCTATCCACGAGATAACACCAACAAGCCAGATAATACAGATACTGACACAACGATCAGTCTCGGCAAAGGACTGATTGTGCGAGAAGGGAAACAAACCGCTTTGCTGGTGTTCGGGACTTTACTTGACAGTGTCTCTCAAATAGCAGTTAAACATAATTTTACGCTGGTAAATATGCGTTTTGTAAAACCACTGGACGAAGATTTAGTCGATACAATTGCTGCTACTCACGAAAATATCGTTACAATTGAAGACGGCTGTATAGTAGGTGGTGCCGGAAGTGCAGTAATTGAGTTTCTGAATATCAGACAACTATACAACCCCTGTCTACGAATTGGCCTTGCTGATAGTTTTCCCTCACAGGGTAGCCGACAACAGGTTTTACGGGAATATGGCCTCGATGAAGCAGGGATTGAACGGGCGATTCAAACATTTATTGGCCGTTAATTTCGAATCATTTACCCGATTTTAAACTTTCCTGTATTTTAATAGATAAAACCTATTCATATTTTCGATTCTTACTGTTTAGGTCTTAATATAGGTTAATTATTGGCTTCGCTATACGGATTCACATACAATTGGCTCGATGCAACCTGGAAACAGGTAGCAGGTTTCCTTTTATTACAGAGTAAAGAAGTTATGTCTGATTTAGTATCTGGCACAGTTAAATGGTTTAACGACGCCAAAGGGTATGGATTTATATCCCAGGAAGGCGGAAAGGATGTATTTGTCCATTTCAGCGCCATTCAAGGTGAGGGCCATAAAACTTTGCAGCAGGGACAGTCGGTTACCATGAAAGTTACTGACGGCGCTAAAGGACCGCAGGCCGAAGACGTTTCCCCTGCCTGATTAAGGCGAACATTCGATTTACAACCGGATAATACATCTGGTTGGATACATAGCAGTTAGCTCCTCCGCTACTGCATATTCAAGTCTGGAGTGATAACCACGACCAGGAGCTGAAAGAGCGCGAATTTATAAAAATCTATTTGAATAGCTTCGCCCAATAGAGTCTGAATATTTATCTATAACCTCTTATTTGATTAGCACATAAATCCCCCGTGGTGGTTATTTGCCTATTAGAACCACCCCAGTATAATGACCAACCTTTTTACTCAGTTATTATCATGCTCGCCTGTCCGCCTTTTACGTCTATATCAGTATCTCTGCTGCTATAGTCAACACCGGACACGCGGAGATTAAATTATGAATCAAAGCATTAATTCGACTGTTACTATTCCAGATATTCAGGGATCACAGGATACCCGTAAACTTGCCATTAATAAGGTAGGCATCAAGGATATTCGTCATCCAGTGATAGTTAAAGATCGCTCCGATGGTGTTCAAAATACTATAGCTACTTTCGATATGTATGTTTTTTTGCCTCACCAGTTCAAGGGCACTCACATGTCACGGTTTGTTAAAATCCTGAACGATCGCGAGAAGGAAATAACTGTAACATCCTTTGATGATATGCTCACCGAAATGGCAGAATTGCTGGAGGCAAAAGCGGGAAATATTGAAATGCGCTTCCCATATTTCGTTAATAAAAAAGCTCCTGTTTCGGGAGTACAGTCACTTCTCGATTACGATGTAACGCTGATCGGAGAACTCAGTGAAGGCAAGACATCAACTCGAATTAAAATTCAAATTCCAGTTACCAGTCTTTGCCCCTGCTCTAAGTCGATTTCTGATTACGGTGCCCACAATCAACGCTCGCATGTTACCGTAAACGCAAGAACCAACGGTTTTATCTGGATAGAGGAAATTATTGACATAGTCGAAAAACAGGCTTCATGCGAACTATATGGCCTGTTAAAACGTCCTGATGAAAAATATGTAACGGAACGCGCATACGATAATCCAAAATTTGTCGAGGATATGGTTAGAGATATTGCCGGTGAACTCAACAAAGACGAGCGTATACGTCAGTATATTCTTGAGTCTGAAAATTTTGAATCTATCCATAATCATTCCGCATACGCGATGATCGAATTTAATAAGGATAACTAAACCTGATCGTTTACCAGTCGCTAACAACTTTTCTGGCAATGTCGTTTCGAGGTCTTGCCAGTAGCCCCGACTGATTTATCAAAATGGCAAATTCAGCTCCGTCTTTCAGGGGTAGAAATACGGCCTGCCCATAGTAGGCATCGAGAAAGGGTAAGCCAGATTTCATTACCTGTTTTAGCTTCCAGAGATCAATGCCACGAGATTCGTTAGGTATCGCAAATACAGTAGGCAGCTGGTTGATTTCCTGTTCAATATTACGATATCGTCCCCTAATGCGATCCAGCTGATAATAACTGTCGAGACCGATCAGGTTAGCCCAACCCAGCCATTTTAGAATCCTGGCTTCAAGCTGCCACTCGTCACCTTTGATTAAAAACGAATCTGAATTTCGATCTCGATCAAACAGCTGGTAACTCAGTATCACTTCATAGCTTTGATCAGATATTTGAATAACTGACAATATTGCTATATCGCGTTCATGTGTCAGTCGTTTATAAACAGTTAAATTGGATATAACCAGTAAAACCAAAAACAACGTGAATAATAGTATGGTTACTGGAAACGTATATAAACCCGCACTCAACCACTTACGATGCTGTATTCGATTCCAGCCTGTCATTAGAAATAAGACGAACAAAACCACTAACAGTATCGCAATTATGGCCAATGCAATCATAATATTCAGGTTTGATAAAAAGCTGAGTAGCTGATATCGCTATAAGACAAGGGCTCCATTAGATTACAATCCAGCCAAACCCCATTTTCTGATCCGCTATCACCGGGTTAGAGATTGTCCCCAGTTGTTGCAATTGATTAGCAACTATATCGTGCGAATTATTATTTTCAGAAATATGACCGGCAATTAGACGACTCAGGCGTTTAGTATCAATGCTTTTTAACAGAGA